>NZ_CP015199.1:0-300000 GCF_001648155.1 Chryseobacterium glaciei
CTACTGTTCAGATACTCCTTTACAAGATTTTCCATGCCCCAAAATACTCGTAAATGAGTTTCCGGTGTAGATTTGCTTTTGTCGCTACCTGCTACATTTAAACCTGTAAAACCTTCTTTCTTTAAGATCACCAACCGCGGTCAAAAGCTTCATTTTAGTTCTTTCCTTATCCCTGATCGGGCCACTGGTAGTCTTTCTTGTCATTTGCATCAAATTATAGAGGCAAATTGCCATTTTTTTCCTTGGGATTCAAAGATTCTTACCATTTTGTTTACAGCTCTTAGGGAGGGAGATGCCAAAGGGATGCTCATATAGAGGCGCCTTGAAATGGTTTAGGACTTTTACCACCACTCTTCAGCTCAATTCATTCTGGAATTAAAGTAGTAGAATTTTATTTTTCACGAATTTTCTGGGATTGGTTTAAATTTATTTGAATTAAGTAGCGAGGCAATGCCTCGCTACTTAATAAGACAAATTTAGCTGTTGTGATTAATCCAAATCTGCATCTGTACGTGTGCCCAGTATAGAGAATCTGCCTGTCCCCAACCATGTGACATTCCATACTCATATCCCTCCGCCCAGGCAGCCAATGCATTAGTAGGTTGTTTTGGTCTTGAGGAAATGGCGTGTTTGATTTACTTTGAGCGTTGGAAGATGTTGGCATAAAGGCTACCGTGACAAAGCAAAAATTGCTGATAAAATAATTTTTTTCATGATTTGTAAATTGAGTTTATATTAAATATTTAGTAATTGTGTTTCTAAGTACAGGGTTAATCAATATCAGTAATAATCAATCCAGTAACTGGCCCTTTAATGTTATGAATATGATTGCGACACAATTATAAATATTTTATTTCACAACAACGAGAAATAAAATAAATTTGTTTTTTATTATGTTGTTTAATGAATACACAAAGTCTTAGCACTAACATATCCGGAATAATTTCCGTGCAACGCTAACATTAGATTCAAAGGTTCTTACTATTTTATGCCGCTGATTTTCCCATTATCGGTTTTTCGAACGCTCTATATTCTTTTTCATACATTTACATTATATACTGACAGTTTATGAAAAGAAAGTTGTTCTTATTCAGGATAATCAAGATATACTGGATATCATGGATCATGTATTGACGGAAGAAGGTTATGATGTTACTCCATCACTAACAACTAAGCCTATTGATAACATTGATGAGATTAAACCTGATGTAGTGATCGTAGATGACCACATTAAGGGAAATAAGAAAGGATCAGAGGTAATTGAAGAACTAAAATCTGATACGGAAACGGAAGATCTATCAGCGGTACTGACTTCTACATCTCCCGATGTACCAAAAAAGCAAAAGAATGCAAAGCGGATGACTATATAGAAAAACCTTTTGATATCGATCAAATGATTGAGGTCGTTAAGAAAATGCTTAATTTATAGGATTAAAAGTTGTTCCTAATGAGTTGATCATTACAATTTCACTTTAATATGCGGTGCATTCATTTCTTTATTTTTATCATCGTCAGTTTCTACCGCCTGACCTTCTGGGGCGGGTGCACGTTCTTCTTTATCAGCAATTGATAACTGTATCTGTCTTTCCATGGCTGAAAGTTCTGTTTTCAGTTCCGAAAGTTTGTGTTCTTTTGACCAGGTGCTTTCTACTACCTCCCGAAGCACAGGGAGATCCCTCTCAAGCTCATCAGCTTTCTTTTGTTCCTCCCGCATCAATCCCGGTATTTTTTCCAGGGCACTTAAAAAGTTCATTGCCGCCAATTTTGGTTCTGAGGCCATCATTCCATTGTTATACGTGTACTTGATATTGCTTTCACCCATCACGAAAAATTTATTAAGTTTAATTTCCGTATCCTCTTTCTTAGAAATCTCAGTTTTGACCAGCAAGGTAAAACCGTACAGACTGCCTATCTCTTCGTATTCTCCACCCGTTCTTGCTTTTTTTGAAATTTCACCCAGTGTCATCCCGACATGTTTTACCTCTGCATCCGCAGCAAGCCCCAGGAGCTTAATGGGATTTAACACGACTCCATCCTGATTTTTCTCTAGCCTTTTCTCCAAATTGTTCCAATCCAGCTTCATCCGATCCAGTCTTGATTTGATAGCCTCTACGGTTGCAGTCATATCTTCCAATTTGTATTTTGAGGTAAACTTAGAGCGGTTGAATGCCTGTCTTTCACTCTCCAGGCCTGCAATCTGTTTTTCTAGCTTCGCTTTTTCCAGTAATTCCGTATTGCCGGAGAGGATCGCTACATATTCTGAAAAGTTCATGCCCGATTTCTCGTCCATGCTGCCTTCATCAATGGTACGCTTTCCAAGGCTATTGTTTTTAAGCTGGTCAATAAACAACTGCTTATTATAAAGCAGGTTAAATTTATAACTGTCCAGCGATTTTTCTACCGCATAAATAATAACGTCCACGATGTTTTCTGCAAAGAATTTCGCGATCTCATTGCCTTTTCTAATGGCCCGGCCATCCCGTTGAGCCAGATCACTTGGCCGCCAAGGAGTATCCAGATGATGAATCGCCACCGCTCTTTTCTGAGCATTGACCCCCGTGCCCAGCATATCGGTTGACCCGAACAGCACCCGTATCTTTCCTTCATTCATCCATCGAATGAACTCCCTGCGCTGTGTATCGTTCTTCGCTTCCTGAATAAACCGGATCTCTTGAGCAGGAATACCATGATCTTCGACCAGCTTGCGCTTGATCTCAGAATACACATTCCAGACCTCCGGTTTATAGGTGCCCAGATCAGAAAATACAAATTGGGTTCCTTTTTGGGCATTGAACTTTTTATAATACTTAGCAATAGTAGCAGCGCAGTGTGAAGCCTTACTATCGGGATGATCCTCATATTCTTGGCTGATCATTCGCATGTCTAACGACATCTTACGGGCATAATCCGTAGCAATCAGCATTTTGGCTTTTTCCTCACTTTTAGATAAGGGAGCTCTTCCAAGCAATGTTGCATTCCCTGTTTTCGCAAACTCCATCAGCTTTTTGATGAACGCTTCCTGCTGCGGCGTTGGAGGAATATTATACAGGATCTCGTTCTTCTCTGGTCGGTCGATCCCGATGTCCTTTGCCGTACGGTAATCGGTGATCTCAGAGTAGAACTGAGCCAGCTCAGGCACTTTGATAAAATAACGAAAGCGTTCTTTTTGTACAATATTATTGGCTACCGAAAATTCATAATCGGTGGTTTTCCTGGCGTAGATCGCTGCCCAGGCATCAAAACAGGTAATACCCTGCTTTTCCAACGCCTGCGGGCGTAGGTATTTAAAGAGTAAATACAATTCTGTCAATGAATTACTGATTGTAGTCCCAGAGAGAAAGGTTGCTCCCATATCTTTACCGGTTCTTTCCTGAATAGTACGAATGGCAAAGAGTAGATTGAGTGCTTTTTGGCTTCCCTGCATGTTTCCAAGCCCTGCAACACGGTCATGACGGGTGTTAAACATCAGATTTTTAAACCTATGGCTTTCATCTACCAATAAATGATCAATACCCATCATCTTAAAATCCACCACATCATCCTTGCGGTTTTCGATATCGTGTTCCAGCGTTTTAAGCTTAACCTCCAGATTTTGTTTTCGGATCAAAACGCCTTTGAGCATGGCTCTCGAAATTTCACTGCCCTGAGCTTGCAAGGCAGAAAGGTTCTCTTCTACACTATTTAATTCTATCTGTAGAATTTCCTTTTGCAGTTCGGGCGATTGGGGAATCATACCAAACTGATCATGGGTAAGAATGATGCAATCCCAGTCATTATTCTTGATATCACCAAATATTCGTAATCTTTTTTGGGGCGTAAAGTCTTCTTTTCCCGGATATAAGATCTTTGCATGGGGATAGGCGGTACGGTAGATTTCTGCAATTTCATGGACATTGGCTTTGAGTCCGATCACCATGGGTTTATGAGCCAGTCCCAAGCGTTTCATTTCCTGCGCTGCGGTACACATGATTAGGGTTTTTCCGGCACCTACTTCATGGTCACATATGGCCCCATTATTAAGTTTTATCATCCAAACGGCATCTTTTTGGCTTGAGTACAGATCCTCGATACCCAATGCTTTTCTATCTAACCCCGGAAAGTCCTGATGGCTTCCGTCGTACTGCGGGCGTACAAAACAGTTGAAGGTATCGTTGTATTTATCAGTCAAACGTTTTTTAAATTCATCATTCTGATCATGAAGCCAATCAGTAAAGGCTTTACGGATCTCGTCTATTTTGCTGTTAGCCATCTGAATGGCTTCCATATCCCGAACTTTCACTTCCTGGTCACCAATTGTTACCTTCTTCGTAATATCCGGAGTCGTATTAACTAGTGCATTTTTGAGCAGTGTAATACCATCATAAGTCCGGCTTTCTGATTTAATGGCATATTTATCCCTTATATGCGCATTCTTTTGATCGCACTTAATAGAAAAGTCATCGGTGTTTTCAGTATAATGAATACGAACCTCAGTATCAAAAAGGTGCGAAGCGAATCGTTCATAGATGCCGGTAGGTATCCAACGTTCACCGAGATTGAAATCCAATTCTTCAAATTCAATCTGCCGGGGTTTTGCTTCTTGCAATGCAGCAAGACTTTCTTTTGCTTCTTTATCATCCGGATGATGATCTAAATAAGCTTCCAATTCTTTGGCTTTTTCTACCACATTACCCGAAACCCACCTTTCTGAAATATCATACTCTTGCGTCAGTGGATTATAGAAGATACGGCCGTGTAATGAATCCTTCAAATCTTCAGCAGCCATATCGCTGATCTGCGACATATAAGACAAATTCACGTTCCCGTATCGGTTCAGTGATGCAGCCAATGCTTCATCAGGATTATTGGTAGCCAGTGTTGTGGTAGAAAAACTGACCGGGCGGTGAAAAATATCCGCTTTATGTACCACCCCACCCACTACCCGCTCCAGATAAGGGATTTCTTTGCCGGCAGCGTCGGTCTTGATGAGCTTGATGTTTTCGGCAGCGTTCAGATTGCCGTATCGTTTTATAAACGCATCATATAGCTTATTTAAGGTTTCTCTTTCCGGCTTATGTTCGGTCTGCTGTTCTGCTTCCTTTTCGTAGAGATCGATGTAGGTATCCCTTACCAAAATATAGGCTTCTGCTTTTGCTTTCTGGGCAGTTGGTAGTGATAATGGATGGAACATGGCTTTTCCATTTTCTTTATTAAGATCTTTCAGATAACCGACCTGTCCATGATTCGTCACCAGGCAGTCGTTTCGATGGAAAGACCGGATCGTTCCGGTATACACTCCAGGCTGAGGAAGACTGCTCGTTACAAGACCCGTTTCATTTTGGGTATTAGCATTAACATTTGAGAACAGATCGCCAAGCGAAGTCTTTGACTTACTATTTATCTGCTGATTGTTATTGACAGGGCTTGTACCCGTAGTCTTCGCAGAAATATCCTGCACCTGCATGGTTGCACTAAATAAAATCCCCTGACGGGCACGGTCATTGAATGTTTTTTTCTTTATTGTGGTTTTCTTTTGTTGAACCGGTGACTTTTTTGTTTTGGTATTTTTTGCGACGTCTATTGCTGATCCCTCATTTTCAAACAGATCAAACAAACTCAATTGTACTTCACTTTTTGCAGGAATATGAGTAGAGGTACCCCCATCCTGTTTTTCCTTTTTTGTAGGTACGGTTTCCGTGACAGGAGGTGTTATTTGTGGCGTAGCTGAAACCTGTACAAAAGATTTTTCATTTTGTACACCTTGATATAATCCCAGATTGAAATGATCCCGGAAGTCTTCCGAAAGCATTACTTTTAAGTCACCTGCAATGCCCCCACACCATCTTTGTGAGTGTAGACCAATGCTGGCTGTCCGTAAGGATCTGTACCCAGTACACTGGATGTATGTATGATCCTTTTATTATCATGAAAAAAGGCATTACCTGTCGTTTGGTATTCTGTTAATCTGCTTTCACAAAACAATTCTTCCGCTTCGCTTACACCGTGTTTTAAACTGTTCTTTTGAAGAATGATCAGATCACTGCCAACCTCTGTGCCGGCATGTTCCGTAAAAAGATTGTTGGGTAAACGCACCGCGGAAACCAAATTACAATCTCTCATCAATGCCCTGCGGATTGGTTCATTCTTCGGGCTGTTGAGTACACCCTGTGAGGTAATAAATGCCAGTATACCGCCTTCACGCAGCATATCGCTTCCTTTGAGAAAAAAATAATTATGAATACTTCTTGTGGCCTGTTTCTTGGCCTCGTCTCCACCTCTTGAAAAAGACAGGTCAAAAACAGAAGTATCGCCAAAAGGTATATTACTGGCAACAACATCGTACTTTTCTTTCTCACTGTCAGGAATCTCTTCAAAACCCGATGTATGAATATTACAATCAGGATACAGTTGTGTTAGCACCTTTCCTGTAAGCAGATCCTTTTCATACGCAGTAACACTGCCTATGTTTTGGCGGGAAAAAGAATTTAGAAAGGCACCTATTCCGGCCGATGGTTCCAAAAAATTTTGGATTTTTACCCCACTGTTGTCTAAACTGTCCGCTATCGCATCAATTATTTCCGGCGGGGTATAAAAGGCAGATAACACAGAACTCCGCATGCTATCTACATAGCGGCGGTACTGTTTTTCATCCAGTGCATTGCTTTTGAGAAGCTGATGAAGTTGCTGCGTGAGCGGAAAAAGATCATGTTCTGTTTTTCGCCAATGGTTAACATCGATCTCATTTTCCACCGGATTGAGGATAAATTTCAACCCGCCAAATCCGCTGTACTCAAGTAAAAGTTTCTGCTCTCTTTGTGTAGCCGGGCGTTTCTCCCTCTCTAACTGAAAGACAACTTTTAAAGCATCGATGTTCTGGCGAAGATGCTCCTTCTTATTGAAGCCCATTCTCTTCAATCCAGAGTTGAATCGTGCCCGTTAATTCTGTATACAATACATCATATGCGATACTATAGGCAAAGTCATCAGTCAGCTCATACCCTTTAAAGACAGATTCACAAACCGGGAACATTTGTAAAGCAAATGGCCGC
Source organism: Chryseobacterium glaciei (assembly GCF_001648155.1). Lineage (NCBI taxonomy): Bacteria > Pseudomonadati > Bacteroidota > Flavobacteriia > Flavobacteriales > Weeksellaceae > Chryseobacterium > Chryseobacterium glaciei. The sequence goes on from NZ_CP015199.1 coordinate 7,029, forward strand.
AGCGCCTCATCAGCCATAATCGTGTCGAACTCATTGCAGACTACACGCAATACCATATCGAATTTTGAAAAATGCAGGTTCTCAAATAAGATGAAATCCGCAATTTCATTGCACTGTTCAATCGAATTTCCTGAAAGAAATGCTCCTTCATAGGCACTGGCAGCGAGCGAGGAACGGCGCGAAATAAATGTTCTGTCTCCTGATAATTCCGGAAAACTGCTGTTGATATGTCCCTGTAATCTTAAGGTGAAATACGAAAGGTCGTTTGTTGTTGTTTTCATAAAATATTCTATTTTTTTTAATTGTTATTTTTAATTGGGAAGGCATCACTCCAATTGGTAATTGGGCTTTGATTGGCATTTTTACAGGTTATTATTGACTTGAATAGGTTATAATTCCTACTTTAGCAGCTCATTATTAGAAAAACCATACAATGAAAGAGTTATTGGAAAAAATCAGTGCAGAGCTGGAAAAATTCAAAGCAGATGCTGATTTACAGGCTGAAAAAGGAAACAAGGCAGCCGGTACAAGAGCCCGTAAATCGGCTCTGGAACTAAGTAAGCTATTTAAGGAATTCAGAAAGGTTTCTGTTGATGAAGCTAAAAAGTAAAAACAATCCCTGTCGTAAAACAGGGATTTCTTCTTTTCAAAACTACACGGGATCAATAAAATTGTAATTGCCTGTCAAAACTTCAATTTTCCTTTTTCCCTTGACCTCTACCCCGCTTGAAACACTTACTTTTTTTTCGAGTTTTTTTGCTAAACCAATATTTTTCTCAGTTTAGAGATTCAGCAAATCTCTTGGGTTTCTTCTTACCCCAAAATACAGCGCCGCCACCAATAAAAGGTTCAATACCTATCGTGCGGAGGATCAGCGGTAGAATTACCGGAACTAGCGATTGTTTACCCCTATGGTAGGTCAGCGAAGTTTTGCTTACTATCCCGGATTATTTTTTGTGAAATCTGTTCTTATCAAATTCAAAAGCTGTTTCTGTCTGTTCATTCAATACGATCCGTGCATCGAATTTCTTCCCCGCCTTACTTGTCATTCCTTTTAGAAGCGTAGTCTTTCCTGTATTAACAAGATTCTCAACTTCTTTTACATTTAACTGTACCCCGCAGATGCTGCGAAATAAAATCCAATTACAAACCGCATCAGGACATTTAACGATCTTGTCCCTGATGAGTAAATGCATGGTCTTACATTTCGGACAAATTAAATCAGGCAGGTTTTCGGTATTTAGAGAAACTGATAACAATTCTTCGGTAATGGATCTCGTATAATTTTCAATTTCCAATTGAAAATCTTCTGCACTAGCCTCTCCGTTTTCAATCTTTTGTAAAGCAAGCTCCCATTCGCCCGTCATAGCCGCATCAGCAATTTTCTTTTCCTTGATCAAGTCATACACTTTAAGTCCCTTTTCTGTTGGAAAAAGTGATTTTTTTTCACGTTTGATATAATCTCGGCTAAATAAAGTCTCAATAATTGCAGCCCGGGTTGCCGGTGTACCAATACCCACATTCTGCAATGCTTTGCGTTCTTCCGCATTTTCAATTTCCTTTCCACAATTTTCCATAGCGGACAGAAGACTTGCCTCGGTATATAGGGGTTGTGCTTTGGTCTGTTTCGCTATCGCGTCAGCTTCCTGTATGATTAGATTATCACCTATTTTTAGTATCGGAAGTGGCTCTGTAGCATCTTCGCTTTCATCACTAAAGTTTCCCTGGATGATGCGCCAGCCCGGTTCTTTAATCACAATTCCTTTTGAAGAAAATTCGTAATGAAGAACCTCTGCGCTGATCGTGGTAATTTCCTTTTTGCAGGGCTGACAGACTGATTCCAGCAGACGAACGGCGATCATATCGTAAACGGCAGATTCGTTGCCCGACAAAGCAGAAGGAATTTTATCCGTAACGAGTAAACCATGATGGTCGGTTACCTTTAAATCATTAACGATCCTTTTATTAAAGTGTCCCCACTTTAATTTTGAAACGGCTTCGGTTAACGTCTTACGGTCATTCAGTGACTTGATTAAATGTGGAATTTCTGCCCAGACATCTTCGGGAATGTAGCAGCTTCCTGTGCGCGGATAAGTAATGAACTGCTTTTCGTAAAGGCTTTGCGCTATAGTGAGCGTTTGTTCTGCGGAGAGATTCAGCTTCTTATTGCATTCCTTTTGCAGACCGGTTAAATCAAACAACAAGGGAGCCTGTTCTGAAACTTTTTTGGTGTCAATTGTACTGACCTCGGCCGTTCCACTTTTAAGGATTAACTTTAACGCATCCTCAGCTTTCTTTCGATCATCCCACCTGGTTTGTGAAATACTTTTAAAATCTATAGACTCCTTGCTATGTTGCAGTTGTATCTGCCAGTATTTCTGAACCAAAAAATTTTTATTCTCTATAAATCGTTTGCAGATCAAAGCTAAAGTTGGAGTCTGCACCCTACCCAATGAATAAATGCCGTTTCCGGCGGAAATACTTAATGCCTGTGAGGCATTAATTCCTACCAGCCAGTCTGCCCTGCTCCTGCTTTGCGCCGCATAAAATAACTGATCAAAATCATTTCCCGGTTTAAGGTTCATAAAACCCTGCTTGATGGCTTTTTCTGTTAAAGAACTGATCCACAAACGTTCAAATGGTTTTTGACACTTCAAGTATTGATAAATATACCGGAAGATGAGTTCTCCTTCTCGCCCTGCATCAGTAGCTACAATAATGCTTTCACATTCTTTTAATTTCCGTTCAATGATTTTTAGCTGTTTGGCAGCTCCGGAATCAATGACGTAAGACTTTTCCTTTTTGACTTTCCGTACGATCAGTTCAAAGGGGTTTGGCAGGATGGGCAGGGATTCTTTACTGAAGCCCGCTATACCGTAATCTTCCGGCATAGCAAGGGTGATCAGATGTCCAAATGCCCATGTTACACAATATGAATTTCCGGATAGATAACCATCGTTTTTCTCTGTAGCACCTAATAATGCGGCAATTTCACGGCCAACACTCGGCTTTTCTGCGATAACTAATTTCATCTTAATTATTTTTTTATTTAGTATGCCCGAATTATGCTTTAAGACCTTTTCTTACAGGTCTTTTGTTTTCAGCTTTCTGTGTGTCTTGCTGTTTCTCACTGTCCGGTCCTTTCTGTCCCGATTTTAAAGGCTCTTTGATATTTTTTGTCGACTCATTGGTTTTACCCTCTGAATTAACAGCGACCTGGGTTTTGTGCCCTTCTGCCGGCTGAACATTTGCTTTCAGATCATTTGGATTTTTAAAGTCAAAATCTGTCCTGCCTGTCCCTTTATTAAAGGTGATGTACCCCTCGTATTTCTTTCCTTTTTTATCCACTAACCCCGAAATTTTTACAGTCTTACCGTCTTTTAGATCTGTATGCTGTTTATCGGTAAGCTCTTTATCCCTGAAAATTTTGTTGGGTTCTGTGGCTATATTTTGCTGTAATTTGCTGCTGAGATCATCATTACGTAAAAATTGTACGTAACGCTTTTCGGCATTAAACTGTACCTTACCATCAAAGAGTTCCCCTTTATTCGACGTCATCCCCTCCAGATAAAGGGGCTTCCCTTCCATCAAAGTTTGCTTTTGTTCGGCAGTCAATACAAGTCCCTTGAGATTATCCGGAATTTTGATCTTGTCTGTTCTTAAGGCCACGATTTCATTGGTCAGCTTATCAATACTAATGATAGAAGGGATCTTCTCACCATTTTTAAGATTTTCAAGCTCTACAACCCTTCCCATATTTCCAGTTTTCAATAAGTTTTCCTTATCTTCTTTACTAAACTCGTGTCCGAAGAATTTGAAATCCAGATTGGGTTCTTTGCGGATACCATGAATGGCAACGGTAACTTCTCCTTCAGCATTTCTTTGCAGAGACAACCTTGCATCCATGCGGGTGATGACCGTACCAAGGTTAAGACTTACCGGAACAAGTTTATCTGTTTTAAAGCCTTTTAGTAAATCCTCTAAAACGTTCATTTTCTCCAGTTTTTCCTGGTTAAGACCCAATTTGGACATGGTATTCCAATCGATGTCTTCCGCTTTGTAACGGTTTTCGGTGGTTACCGGAGCTCCTTGATTTGCCTGCGTCGTGTTTTGTGCCGCCTGCTGGTTTGTTTGTGATGTTTCCATATTATTTTGATTTTGAGGTTTATTTTCCTGCTGTTTATGACCAGTTACTTCGTATTTGGATAAGATTTTATTTCCGTCTGCTGATGGAACATCAATAGACTTTTGAATTTCATCAGCTGTTTTAACAGCAGTTTTAGCCGGTACTTTAAAAAAAGAAAAGTTGGTGGGATTTTTAAGCTGGCTGAAAAAATTGGAAAAGAAGTTGGAAAAGAGATCTCCATTTTTATCCACCTTCATGAACTGGTTTTGATTTTTCTTATCAGGCGGGACAGTTTCCAGCTCGCCATTTTGTCCGATTCCCTTAACTGCCTCAATTCTCATTTTTTCTTTGTTTAAAACCAGTAAAATATCCGACAGCTGATCGGGAGAAAACTGACCGGGTACTTCCTGTTTAGGATTTTCTTTTGCTGCGTTTTCTAATTCACTCATGATACGATTGTTTAAGATTTGTGCTCAAAAGTAGAAGCCTCGTCGCGCTGGCACACCAGATTGACTTTCCAGCGGTATTATTTGTCTTTTACTGGCTTTATGATGGCCTCGTTTTGTTAGAACTACTGTGTATAAAATTCCTGACATCAGATAATTTGTAATACAATTTGCCGCTAATGGTGAAGTACTTTAATTTACCGGAAGAGCGGTACCGCTGCAGGGTACGCGGACTTATTTTAAGGGTGTGAAGGATATCCTGATTATCCAACAGCTCCTCATCATCAAGCACCATACGTTCTCTGATGTTCAAATTCAGATGATCTGAAAGGATATCAAATCGCTGCATGATTCTTTTCATCCAAAAGCTGAATTCCATTTTGTCTATTTCCATGGCCTATAATTTTTTTGGTTAATACAACCGTTACCCTTTCACTTCTGGGTTTCAGGATAATGCCATACAAAATTGACCAGACGCCATTTTATTCTCTGCCAAGTTTTTTTAAAAAAAATATGGGCAGACAAGTAAAAGCAAAGAGGTATTTTACGCTCCCGATGTGTGGTTTGAGATGGAAAGGACTAAACAATTCCAGTAATGGGAAGGTTTTTGGATTTTTGCCGTAAAAAAGTGATAACATGCCAATGGGCTGGTCATGGGCAAATAGGATAGAAAGGTGCAAGAGTGTAGAGCAGATAATAAAGGCAGTTTCATTAATCAATCAATAGGCATTACTGCCTTTACTATTGAGTCTAGGTTAATTTGATATCAAAAGAAATCACATAAATTCTTTATCCATGTATTGTTCCAGCGAAGATTTCATACGTTCCAGAAAAATACTGCGGCTGCCGCTGCGGTATTTCATGCGGTGGAACGCATGATGAACATCACCAAGATGGATATTAAAAAGACTTTGAAAAGCCAGGGTGACCTTTTTAATACCAACGTTTCCATTACCTATACATTCTGTAGCATATAACGCGTAGATAAGTTCAATGAGCGCATTTTTAGAATCGGTCCAGTTAACAGATTCATTCCCGAAATCGGATAGTAAAAGACGGCTGTTTTCGAGATCATTACTCGTTCGCATCAAAAGGTATTCATACAATAAATCACTTTCTATAATCCGTGATACCTTATAATCATAGTAAGTGGAAAATAGCGGATCTGATTCAAAAAAATGACTTTGGAGGCCGGTATCGAAATCCATTCTTCCACGGGTAAAGTAACAGTTATCCCTTTCCCTGCTGCCTGACCGATAATACCGATAGAACTCGGAACCCGAAATATGTTCATTATAATTTTCTTCCAACCGTTGCAACTGAGTCAAAAAGTACGTCTGGTAAATAGTACCAAAATTCACCGGACGCCCGATCTCAATACGGAATACCTTATTGTAATACAGCAGCTTTCCCTGAACTTCAGGTTTTATTTTACGGAAAAATTCTTTTTCCTCCTCCCCATCTTGAAATCCGCCTGTTAAAACGCGCGCCCTTAATTCATTTAACAGCTCCTTTAATAAGATGGTCATTCTTCTAGATTCGTCAATGGCATTTTCTGAATCCAAACTGATCTTTTGTTCAGCATTTTTAATTGTTTCCTGAACGGTTTTGTAAAAAGTTTTCATGGTTATTTGGGATTTAGTTAGTGATGACATCCTACACGGATGCCTTTTTAATCAGCAACTTAATCATTTATTATAAATATTTCTCACTAATGAGATATAATAAAATCACGCAAAACCTCCATCTATCTAGTCCTGCTAAAAACTTTTATTTCAATCCGGATCATAAATAGTATAGGTATGTCTTTCAATACCACTTATGAATTGTAGACCTCCAGGCTATAAATCAACCCCACAGCATCACAAAGAAGGTGTAGTACGATATTTAGATTTGTAAAGAAATTAAGTAATCAGTAATGGAAATGTCCCTACTCGCACTTAAGGGCATATCTTATTTTACCATATTAATAATTACTATAACAATTATTAATACAATAAATAATTGAACGTCCACAGGATGTGCAATAAGTCTAGCTTATAACCGAATTAATTTGAATATGCTTTTCTATAAAGTAAAAAAGAAATTAGAAGTCCTTGACAGAGAAATCTGGTGTGATCGTTCAAATCCTAGACAAAAGGTAGCAACTAAAAGTATTGAAGTGCGTATTAGAACTAAGAAAATTCTGTCAAATTCGATAAAATCAAAGTAATTTTTTTCAATTGCGAAGAAGTGTGTTAAAAACAGTAGTGATAAAAAAATTGATATGAAGATATAGAGTCTACTTCATTCGATTGGATTATTGACTTGCTTTTCATCATACAGAATGAAGCAGAAAAAACCTAATTAATAAGTTTTTTCCCGCTTATACTATTTTACTTATCGAAACTGATACTTGGCATTAGTGATTCTAATGTTGTACCCGCCTTTGATTTTGATCTTTCATTAAACTCCAAAAGTCCGTTTACTGAAGAGGTGCCCTCTGGGTTTGTCCCATAGAAACGGATCTTGCTTTCTGTATTATTTTGGGTTATGAGGAATTTATTTCCGTTAACCTCAATAATTTTTGAACTATATCCAGCAAGGGTTTTCCCCCATTCGTCAAGACCTTTTTTTAGTTTAACAAGATCAACCTGTTCCTTTTTTTTAGAAGCGAACAATGTTATTATTACATCATCTTTAATATAAGTGCTTTTATTTTCAGAATTTGGAAGTACAGCCAATTTAATATCGTTCTGTTTGGCAACAACAGCTACGTTGGCATTGCTGATCTTTTCTACTTTAGGTGGAAGCTGAATATTTACACGGTCATTTAAACCAATTTTCTGAGCCATGATGCTGGACGATGACAGGATAGCTAGGCATATCAATAGTATTATTTTCATTTTTATTTTGTTTGCTAAAGTTAATAAACACATGCCTTATCCGTGACACCAAGACGATTATGGTTCATTATCACTTTCACTATTTTTCACATTTCTATTTTCAATAACACTCATTGTATGTTTCAAATTACCAATCATTTACGGCAATATTTTTTTTGAAAATAGAAATTATAAATTATTTATAGTAGTTTAGTCTCGTGGGGGTGAGAGCCCACGATCATTATTTACATAATGAGAGCGTTAATTTAGATTGGCAGGCGCATTAAGTTGTGTCTGCTTTTTTTCTGAAGCTTTTCTCCACTGGCTTTTAACTTTCTGTTTAGCTGATGGAAGTGGGATATGGATAATCATAATTCTTTTTTTTATGAATTTCTGACCAAAGGAAGTAATATTTATTCAATCTTTAAAAAACGCTGATGGTTCCAGTAACCCAATTTTGACCATTCTGAAGCCGTCGGAATTCTAATTAAGTACAACTCCATTTCATGGGCTGGGTCATCGGTCCAATCCTGAACCTTAATTTGATAATTTCCTAATATAGTTAATTTAATATCTGCAACTTTGCACGAATTAAATCTTTCATTCACCCAATCCTCTAATGCAATCACAAGATCATCGTAATTAGTTACAATAAATAGATACTTTAATGACTTTCCATGGAAATATCCATCTTCCCCTTCTTCGTCATTGAGAAAATATATTCCTTGATCTATTTTCATAATTTTAATTGTTCCCTATTGAGATTTATTATTTCTTTCTTGAAAGACTTTTAGAGCATCTTCGTGAGTCAAATTTTCTTTTTTTGCAATTGCTATTATTTTTTCAAAATTTGATCTGCCTTTACCACTCGCACCCAAAATAATTCCATTGGAAAAATTATCAGTACTATTTTCTTTAATTACTTTTTTGATTTCATTTTTCATATCATTGTTTTTCACTTGGGTTCGTTTTTTTTTAAAAATTAAATGTTTGTCTTACATAAAGTTAATTAGGCCATTCAACAAATAGATAAGAGTAGAACCCAGGTGTTAACTTATCAGTTGAATCCTCAATCTCTTGATGTGGGTAATTTATTGTTGCTTTATCAATAAATACAGTGATTTCGTTATCCGTCATTTTGCGGAAGCTTTCAAGAAAATCAATATTAGTTCCTGCCAAACGTTGGACTTCGAGCATTACCAAATAATGTATTTTATAATCCTTTACCAGCCTATTCTTCTTTTATAAAGGCGTTCCGATCGCGATATTGTATTTTTTCTATTTTCTTAAATACTACCTATTATAAGCGGTTACAGTGATAAAGTAACAATAAAAATCCGAAGTGGCATCATCGGATTTTTTTTATTGCATTTTTCATGAGCTATAATTATTTGGATTCTTACTCTCATTAAGCAGAAACCTAGATGTACTTCCATTCGTTGGCAACACGTAGGGTATATCCGAAATATCTAGGTTTTACCATTAACTAATAAATTTACGATTGTATAATGTTGCGTATAGCCATTGTTCAATATTTTAACTGAAATACACAGCTTAAAACTGAAATCCAACCTTAAACATCAGGGTTCTTTCACGCAACGTATAATCTGAGTTGATAAGAATATTCCCGTCATTTGAATAATTATTGTAAGATCTGACATTAAAAATATTTGAGAGGGTAATAGAAAAATCAAGCTTTGGTTTAGTCAGACTCTTTAGAAGCGTAAGATCTGCGAAATAGTGATTTTGTCCTTTCGAAATACCTCCCTGATTGTAATACTGCTCCATGTTTAAATGGGTCTGAAACTCATTTGGCAAAAAACACTTAACCATCAATGTCTGCTTCAGTGTTTTGGTTCCGGGATAAAGGACCGGCTCCGGTAATGAAGCACCTGATGTTTTATCAACTGTTAAATCAAGGGAATGTTCAATGGCAATGCTCTTCCCTACTTTGGTATTTATCTTTGTTCCGGCGATGTATGTATTACTTGAAAAATCGATTAACGAACCTTGCTGCAACTGCCTTGATTTTCCTCTATTATATTTAAGATAGAGATCAAAAGATGTTTTTAAGCTGAGATAATATTTATTGATATTCCAGCCTAAACCAATATTCCAATACGGATTTTCCTGAACCAATGCTTTTCTGGTTGTTAAAATTCCATCAAATGTGGTACTCACCAAAATGTTAGATCGGTTATAGGAATAATTAACATCAAAATTTGAATAAACTGCATTGATAATATTTTTATATCCGAGACGATATAAGATATTTTTACCACTAACCCTTTTGGCAGGAATATCATTACTGACCAGGCTTCGATAGTTCTGCAGAATAAAGGCTGGATTAGAATCAAAGCTTATCGTATTTGATGTCGCTCCACTGATACTTGACTCCCAAAAGGCATTAAACTTGTACAGCACGTTAAAGTTAGGATTGAAAAACAAACCGGTTACTTGCTTTTTAGCGCCCGGCTTCCCATTATTCAATAGATTGAAACTTGTCCTAAGTCCAACCGAAAAGTTAAATCCATTGGTGGAAAAATTTCCATTGATTTCATCGTATAACTTAATGCGCATCCTTTCCAGTTCATTGAAAAAATTACCACTTGCGCTTTTCTCAACGCCATCTTTCAGGATGATAAGATCATTATTAAGGGTTTGAAAATGAGCAAGGGCACCCAGCTTGTTACTGATGGTTACATTTCCCGTTTTTTTTGTAAATGATGCTGAATTGTCGGTGAAGAACCCTTTAAGTTGAATCTTTTCCGAAAGCTGATCAAATGGCTGACCGCCATTCAGAACATCGTCAAATTGTCCCGGTTGAACCGTTAACCGCTGTGGAAGATCGCTATACGAGGTGTAAGAACTGATACCGACTAAATTGTTCCCTAATTTAATCAAGGCGGAAAGATCGTTTATCAGATTAATGAAAGGATTTCGGACATTCTGATGTATGTTTGTCGAGGTGATATAATCATTCGCGCTGCCCCAGACCCTCTGGAATTGTAGGCCATCTTTCAAATAAATCTTTTGGGTATTTGCCTCAAGGGTTAAATTAGTCAGTAATTTAGAATAAACATTGAGGCCCGTATGGCCTTCATCTATCACAATCGTATCATTGGGCAGATAGACCCTTGTCCGGGCATAGGTATTGTCCTTGATCCGGTCATGTTCAAATGCTGCCCCAAATTTAAGGTCAAAAGTCTTACTCAGTCCGAAAAGATAATTACCGGTAGCCAGTGCATTACTGTTAAACCAATATCTTGATTGATCAACTGGCGGTACACTGGTCTTTACCAAAGAAATAAGATCCTGCTTTACACTTCCACTGTTGAATAAATTCGGTGAAAAATTCTGTTCTGTAATTTCGTCGTCCAGATTAAACCCGGCATTATTATATTTTAAAGAATTTATATACTGAATACCTTTTGCAAATTTTAGAAGCGTGAGGTTATTGTCCGTAACGAGCGGACTTAATCCAAGGCCCACATTACCATTACCCAGCATACGCATTTTAGATTTTCGATTGAGTTTGATGTTGATGGCTGCCCTGTCACTCTGTTCTATCCCGTTCAATAATGCGATGGGCTGATGATCCTGTAAAAGCTGTATCTGCTCGACGGCATCCGCTGGTAAATTATTACTGGCTATACTGTAACGGTTTTCCAAAAGGTCTTTCCCTTCAATATAAAATTTGTTGATGGCTTTGTTATTGAAGAGTATCTGACCTGTTTCGGTCACTTTTATACCAGGAAGTTTACGGATAACGTCGACAATTACACGGTCACTTTTATCCGAAAACGATCGTGTATTATAGCTTATCGTATCTCCCTTAACCTTAATTGCCTCTTCCTTAATGATCACATCTGGCAAAAGGTTGATTGCCGATTTAAGGATCAGGTTGATTTTCTGTCCTTTTTTATTGGCTAAGAACACCGCTGCCTTTTCATAACCTACAAGGCTAACCTCCAGCTTTAAACTGTCAGAATCACTATTAAAAGACAGTGAGAAATTACCATTTCCGTCAGAAACAGAATAAGCGACGATATCGTCGCTTTTCCTCTCATAGAGAATGACATTTGCATTCTCTACAACGGTATTAAGTTCATTTTTTAAATTCCCAGAGATTACCGTCTGGGCGACCGAATCACCACCAAACAGTAAAACAGTCAATAAGACTAGGTATTTCAATTAGTTTTTTACCTTTTCAACTTTGTCGCCATTTGAATAAATACCCTGCTCTGCCAATGCTTTGGCATTCTTTTTCGCTTTGTCTAACTGCTTTTCAGAAACCATGGTGTAACGTGGGATTTTTATAATTTTGCCCTTGTTGGTGTTCGCATTGGAATTCTCCAACTGCGCCTCCCAGCCAAGGCTGTTTTTTACGCTTACAATAAGACCAGGCAGACCATAGTAATAGAAAGGACCTTCCTGCAATGGTATCGATGTAGTAAACCAGGCAGTCGTGATGACATCGCCCTTTTTGATCTCAGCTTTATAGCACACGATGTTATTAATGACTTTCTTCTCTTTGGCAATCATCCAGCCTTTAGAGGACAGTGTATCCTGCACGATAGCCAACTGCTGGCTACTAACCCTTTCAGAAACAATTACCTGTTTGGATTTATAATTTTTAATGGTTGAATATCTGTAAATATTTTTTTTGTAATCTTTACTGGTCAGCGTTGCTACAGTTCCGGTCTGTTGAGCCTTTACGAATGCCTCTGTAATTTTTTTCTTTCGGTCTTCATTGCCCAAACTATAGAAATAGCTTTGATTTTTTGAAACATCCAGCTGGCAGATATCATCAACTACCGTTTTGCCCTTATCAACGAAAGAAACATGATAACGGTAAGATGAAGAAATTACATCGGCTGTCTGACCAAACGCTGTTGTTAATGATAGGAGAAGAATGGAAAATAAAATACTTATTTTTCTGTACATACTAAAATTATAAAGGTGGCAACGGATTGCCACCTAATTGTTTATTAAATGATAGAGATATTTTAACTCTATGTAGGCGTATCGGCACACTTTTGTTCCAAGCCGTCAATCAGGTCCCCGTAGTGGCTTGCTCTTTCGTTGTTGTTATCTGTTTCGTTACCTTGATCCTCAAAATGAATGATCAAAATCCAATTGTTTCCACAAGAGTCTTTATACTTCATTGTTTCTCTGAGCATTGGAGCACTTTTGCTAACTAAGCCGGCGTGAGATGCAATGTTTAACATTAACAAACATAGCGTCAATTTTAAAATTTTCATAATTTTTTCTTTAAAGTTTATTATTGAATAAATTCCCCAAACATATTTCAAAAAGCATTAATAAAAAATTTTTTGCACCAATGACAATCCAGACGACATGAACGACAAACGAGGCTACATGAACGACATTTCACCAGGAAACTGACAAGAAATGACTTGCAAAAGAAAATACAGAACCTTATTTTTACGACAGATATCCCTGATAAAATTAACCTCTTAACTACTGGGGAATGTATACCTGTTTTATTATTGATGATGAATTCTCTGCGTTGGAACTTTTATCGGATTATATCGCCCTGACGCCTGAACTAAAACTGCTTAAATCTTTTAATAATCCATTGACCGCCCTGGCAGAAATCGGGAAGTTAAAAAAACCGGTCGACATCGTATTTTTGGATATCGAAATGCGGGAAATGAATGGTATTGAGCTTGCCAGCTTGATCAAAGACAAGACTAATAAATTTGTTTTCACAACTGGTTTTGCAAATTACGCTGTTGATTCTTACGAATTGGAAGCTGACGGATTTCTATTGAAACCTATATCACCATCCAAATTTTTCCATACAGTAAAAAGACTGTTCCCTGTTTATGAGAATTATAGTAAAAGGGATTTCATTGATATGGTGATAGTTAAAAGCCCTGAGCAAAGAAACCGCTTGTTGAATATCAGGGCTGCTGACATTATTGCCGTTGAGGCTCAGGAAAGAGCTACGAAAATCTACACAACCCAGGAAATTATTCTTTCCAAGTCGACATTATCCGAAGTTTTTGCATTGTTGCCCCGCGACAGAGGCTTTTTTCAGATACACAGATCATTTATAATTGCCGAAAGCCATATTAAAACTTTAGAAAGGTCTTATCTAGTTTTAAGTAACGATTTAAGAATATCAATCGGCAGAAAATATGCCGGATTTTATTATACGAAAGCAAATAAATAATCCATAGTCAACCAAAATAACCAATCTAAACCACCCGAGTAAGCCCCCTTTGTTAAGTCAAAACATACTGCTCGCCAAAGTAAAATGCTCACTTTGCACCAGTTCAAACTGCCACCCTTGAAAAAACCTGGTTATTTGTGCCAACTGGTTTTAGAACACATGGTTTAGTTTTGAGCTGAACCTAAACCTATGATTATCATGTCGAATAAACCGATCAGAAATGAATAAACTAAGACATACCATCCGTCTGTACTGTCATTGTCATATAGCTCCCTACATCCATTTATCTCCAATGATACTGACTTTTGATATTCCCTCATTGTAAGTGACCACCACAACTAACTTAATCAATTAAAAAATCCGAAGTGACGCTCTTCGGATTTTTATCTTGCATTTTTCACAAACTATTAAATTATCTCTAATCTTTTAGGTTTTTATTCTCATTAAGCAAACCTAAATTGACTTCCTTTTGTTGGATGCAACCTCCGGAAATTTCGATATCCCCAAATTACACCAATTCACTAATAAACTTATGATAAGTTACAATATTGCATAGGTGCGAGTTGGACTTTAGTTTATACGTCTAGTATTAAAAAAACCTACAGTAACTTTTTTCGTGCTCGATTATTTATTGGACTGTTCTTGTACCTTTTATTTAAAGTAAGTCATTCATAAAGGAAATAATACGATGCATGTAGAAAATGCACCGATATATGTAACCGACGGACTTTTTACTTAGATTAAATATATTTTCGATGTAGTGATATACGCACAATACAATTAGTATAAAAACGCTCAATCGCTGTCTGTTAATACTGATCCATACGTTGAATTTTATGAACATTAATTATATTAATCCACATATTTAAAAACAACTTATGAGTACAAATTATCTAATGAAAACACGAAAGTATTTGACCATTGGAACAAAAAAGTGCCTGACCTCATTTGTGGTACAGCCAATTTTTTTTATTACCAACGGAAATAACAAGACCCTTAATTGTTTAAAACAGATCCAAGACATCTCTTCAGAATAATCACTTGACAAATTAATTATGAACCTTACATGCTACATTGTTGATGATGAACATCATTGCATCACTTTTATTACTGACCTTATCAGGGAAACACAGTTATTCAGGATTATCGGTACTACGACCGATCCAAGAACTGCAGTAACGGAGATAAAAGAACTAAAGCCTGATGTTATATTTACAGATATCAATATGCCATATATTTCGGGTATTGATCTAGCCGCCCAAGTTGAGCACATAGGGTTAGTGGTATTTATTAGTTCTGACATACTATATTCGCACCCACGGATAGATCTTCAGAAGTCCATGTTTCTAGGTAAGCCGGTGAGCTCACGTGAGTTCTCAAAAGCTGCCGCTCAAATTAAATCAAGATTAGGTCATAAGGGATAACAGCAGTATAAATGTAATAGGCATAAGGTCAGCCAAGAGGATTGATTATTTATGGCATCCCTGTCGGGCGGGCTTTCCGCTATATCTCCCATACCGGAGGATGCCGCTGCAATCCCTGATGCAGAAAAACCGCATTTTCAATGCACTGATTTTTACGGATCAGTAGTAACCTGCACCAATCCATATTTTTATACAGTTAATTTCAATGGATGATTGTATCCGTCTATTCTATGTTTGGCTTTAAATCTGCTTTTTTATCGATATGAACTCTCTTTGTTTTAAATATATCTTTTGCGAGATTTATCATTCGTAAAGATGTTAAGTATTCCGAGGGGTCATCGACAATTACATTCTCCATGATCAGCAATTGCTCACCTGGCATAAATTTCAAAACGTGTTTTTCATTTTTAATTCTAATTGTAATTATATAATAATCACCGTCCTGCTCAATTTTGCGGATTAATCCTAAATTGATCAGATAATTCCCAATTTTAAGATCTTTAGCTTCAACCTTTTTTATACCCTCAATCATATCATTAGGTTAGTGAAAATAAATACTAATATAAATATAATCTGCACCTTTGACTAAAGTACGAGGATAGTAAAGATTTTAAACCTTGATGTGAAACTATACGCAGTTTGATCAGGCACTTGCCAAATAACATGGTAAAATATATGATTATTAAACTCTTTGAAAAGCGTTAATTAATAACCACAAAATTGCAGATTAAAAAATTGAACTCTACTTTATTACTAGCACCAAAAATAATTCATAAAGCCTAAAAGCGCAAAAGAAAGCCTCTCAAAGCCACATTAGCTATTTAATAACCAGAGAGGTATACATTTATTCCATTCAAATACTTCTCAAAATGGAAAATGTTACTAAGGATGATCTTAGACAGTTTAGAATGTTGCTCTTAAATGATCTCGAAAAATTATTCAATCAAAAAAAATCACCAGATATTGAGCCTGAATCCGAGGAGTGGCTCCGAAGTAAGTCTATTCGTAAAATATTAGATATTTCACCTGCTACACTTCAAAATATCCGTATCTCAGGAAAAATCCGTTTTCGAAAGGTGATGGGCTCTTACTATTATAGCAGAACAGACCTGTTAAAACTATTTGGAGATGGAAACTAATAGTGCTGATCAATGGTTAATCTACCTAAAGAAGGTAGCAAAAGACCCTCGACTGAATGTCTGGCATATGACATTATTGATCGCCTTGGTTCAGCTTGCCTATTTTCAGAATGAAAAAAAATTAATACATGTAAGCCGCAGTAAATTAATGGTATTATCACATATAAATACGCTGCCTACGTATCACAAATATTTTAAACAGCTTCAGGATTTGGGCTATATAAAATATAGCCCATCATATCATCCTGCATACCGAAGTACTGTAGAGTTTTTAAACCTTTAGAGTCCATACACTAATCTTGTTAGATTTTATTCGCCTGCCCACGATTACTATTCCGGTCTCCCCGGGTGATGCTCGGAAAGACAAGCCTATCAGGTTGATTGGAATTAACATTCAACACTTTTAATGCATTAAGCCTTTCTCCAAAATCAAAAAGCATCTGCTCATAAATCTCAGGATTTATGGCAAGCTGATTTTCTTTTAATTGTTCAAGATCATTTCCGAACTGTTCCAATAAGCTCTTTAAATCATCGTCATTTTTTTCCTTAATTACCACGGACAATCTTTCTCCTAACCCTGTCATTTCTTTACTAATTGATTCATGTTCAGTAATAGCATACTCCTCGGTTTGCCTCACCGAATGATGTCCCAGCAGTTCTTTCACAACGTGAATAGGGACGCCATTATTAAGGGTGACCGTACTGGCAAATGTTCTTCGCGCTTTATGGGTGTTGAGCGCAGTGTAAACATTACTTAGCTCTGCAACTTCTTTCAGATATTCATTCATCTTTTGATTCGATTTCACTGGAAGTACAATTCCTTTCTTTACACAGACAGGATTATTTTTATATTTTTCCATGATCTCCATCGCTTTTGGAAGTAAGGGAATATCAGTATTGGATTTTGTTTTTTGTCTGTTGCTCATAATCCATAATTGTCCATCCACTCCCTGCTTTATATCATCTTTTTTTAATTGATAAACATCGATGTAAGCAAGTCCGGTATAGCATTGAAAAATAAATATGTCCCGGATTGTCGCAAGCCGTTCACTGGAAAATTTTTTATTTTCCAGCAGATCTAATTCTGCTTTGGTCAAAGGATATTTCTTAATCTTCACCTTTTTACCCTTAAATAAGGTAAAAGGGTCTTTAGAAATAATCTCCTTTGCGATAGCCCGCAGAACAATCTTTTTTAAATTGGATATATATTTCAAGGTGGTGTTATTCGAACAGTTCCTGACGGTCTTTAAATAAAACTCATAGTCTGTGACAAATTCATAGTTAAGCTCACGAAATTCCAAATCGTCCTTTTTGTATTTAAAAAGTATAAATTCATGCACATGAGATCGTGCAGTAACATACCGTGTATGGGTTCCCTTTGCGACTTCTTCCGTTTTAATCAAAGCCTTCATTTCATCATTGTGCAATTGGAACTCCTCAAGCACTTTTGCTTTCGAAACTGTTTTTCCCTTCACAAAATCAATAATTCCATTGGCAGTAATCGTCTGTTCTTCATTGATTAATTCCGTTTTAAACTGGTTTACTTTTGTGATTAATGATTCCAGGAAAAAATTGAGCGTGCGGGCATCTTCTTTAGTGCCCACTGCCCGACCTGAGTCTTGGTCCCATCTGCGGGCATCCCATTTCATCTTTGTAGAAGTCTCTTTTGGAATTCCGTCTACGGTAACTCTCAGATAGATGTATCTGATCTGTGTGGTTTTCTTTTGTGGGCTTTTCAAAAAGAAAGTGAGCCCATAGCTTGTTTCTAACATAATTCAACATTTTAAAGTTTAATAAATGTCGAACTAAAGCGTTCTCAAGTCAAGTCGTTAAAGTGCTTTACCCGTTGATTAACAGTTATTTACACTAATTTTTGTGGCATTATTTTTCAAAAAAATTTATTGCCACGAACCTGCCACAATAATTATGAGTATTTTTGAAAATTATAGCAATTTCTTAAAAAAAAGAAAAGCCTGCAATTACAAAAATTGCAGGCTTTATCAGCTTTTTCCACGCTTAGAAGATGTCTTCTTTCGTATTGTTGCGGAGAGAGAGGGATTCGAACCCCCGGACCTGTTACAGTCAATAGTTTTCAAGACTATCGCAATCGACCACTCTGCCATCTCTCCTTAAACTCCGATTGTATCGTTGTTTTTGGTGGTGCAAATATATAATGTTTTTTGATTCTGACAAAATATTTTCAAGATAAAATTTAAAAAATATTAACTTTCTCCTGAAAACAAAAATAAAGCCCCGAAATGGGGCTTTACCTGAATCGATATATTAATTGAAAATTAAGCTAAAGTTACATTTACTGCATTTAGTCCTTTTTCACCTTTTTGTACATCAAAAACCACTTTGTCATTCTCACGAATTGTTCTTGTCTTTAATCCTGAAGAGTGTACAAAAATGTCTTGTCCTCCGTCTGCTGGAGAGATAAATCCGAAACCTTTTGTTTCGTTAAAAAATTTTACTGTGCCTTGTTGCATTGTATTTGTATTAAAAATTGTTGTTGTATTATTTATTTTACAAGTTCGATATTGATAGCCGAAAATCCTTTTGGAGATCTTTCTTTTTCAAACGAAACTTTATTTCCTTTTTTTACTTGATGTATACAGTTATTACTGTGGAAAAATACATTCTCTTTACTATTGTCTTCTGTAATAAATCCGTAACCTTTTTCACTGAAAAACGTAACGATACCTGATTTTCTTAACTCCTCTACAGGAATTGGAGCTGCTCCTAACTGAATATCTTCAGGATTAATCTCCATTCTTTCTTCAGGAGGTGTGGTAGTCAATCTACCATATGAATCAACATAAGTAAGCATATCATCAAGACCTTTTCCTTTATTATTATTTGTCTTACGATCTTCGCGTCTTATTGCTTTTTCTTTTTGTTTTTGAATTTTTTTCTTGAAATTTTCCTTTTTAGAGAAAGAATCTGCCATAAATTTTTTTAATATTTTAATTACTATACTGAAATGTTTGTTTACTTTGCTTACTTACCGGCAATGTAAAACCTGTCTGCTTTTGGATATTTTTAAGATCCATACGTTCATTTTCTTCAAATGAACTTGTTTTTCCTTTCACTCCTGTTTTTGCTGATACTATAATCTCAACAGGATTGTTTAGAATAGTACTTGCAAAACTTCGGATATTATCCGACATGGTTGCTGAAAATAATAGGGTTTGTCTTTTCTGAGAAATCAGTTTAACTACTTTTTTCACATCATTTACAAAACCCATTTCAAGCATTTTGTCTGTATCATCCAAGATCAATATCTCGATTTTGGAAAGATCAATATGTCTCTGACTCGTTAACTCCAATAATCTTCCCGGCGTTGCAACAAGAACATCTACTGTTTTTCTCAAAGCTGCTAGCTGTCCTCCCAATGAAACGCCTTCATAAATAGAAAGCTGAGATAATGGAAGATATTTGCTGTGCAATTTAAGATTTTCTTCGATTTCCGTTACCAACTCGCGAGTCGGTGTTAATATTAAAGTTCGGATTTCTTTATGTTCCGGAGCCCTTTTTTTTAATAATTGAAGAACAGGCATTGCAAAAGCTGCAGTTTTTCCTGTTCCTGACGGTGAACAGCCCATGATATCTTTACCTGCCAAAATATGTGGAATAGCACTACTTTGTATCTCTGTAGGTTGTGAATATCCCGTTTCTGTAACGGCACGAATTATTGGATTTATTAAATTTAAATTTTTAAAATTCATTCATGGGGTTTTGCCGGATCTCCCGACGTTATATAAGATCAAATACGTTTTAAGGAATTTAAAATTATCATCTTTTTTGAGAATAATTGGAAGAGAAAAATCAACTTTCTTTTATTCATCCATTTTTTGCTTTTATCAATAGTATTGAATCCTGCAATAACTTTCTATGTCCTTTTCATCGGGCACTCCTACAAACTTTCAATTTTTAAAACTGATAAATTTGTTTGTAATAATTTTTAAAAAGGATAAAGCTTTAAGGAATGGTTTCCTAATTGTTTTCGGTAGTCTGAAAATTCAGTTAGCAAGTTTATAAAACCGGCAGCTGAAAGAGCAAAAACTGAAAGAAGAAAATGGTTAATTCTAATCTGTAACAGAAAGCAAAAGGCAAAAGCCTAATTATTAATTATTGTACAAATATACAACAAATAAACTGAATAACTGCTATTTTAATTAATTGATTATCAAAAATATATTAAACCTCAATACTTATCCTCCAGTTTTCCGACTTATTTACGAAAACTTCATCCAATCACTTTTATCGTTATTATGTTCTACAATATTTAAATTCTGATGTTGATTCATAGAGCTAAGAAGCGTTACAATATCCTGTCTCATAACCTCTACAGCACTATCTGTAAGTTCCTGGCTGAATCCTGAGTTATTTAATTCCAACAAATCATTCACAGTAACTACTCTCGCCAGAACTTTTCCAAGATCGATCATTTTACGCTGAGAAAGTGCTGTATTGATATTGAAATCCAGCTCTTTAGTATATAATTTAACCGAATTATTGGTCAATTCATTAATAGCAAGATATTCGGCAAAATTTTCGATCTTTTTCTTCTTCATATCTTTTAAAATTCCTTCCGAAATTTGTGTGTAAAGCATCTCATTAGAGCCTTCAAAGATTTGAAAAGGTCGGCTATCCATAATTCCGCGTCCTCCGATGTGAGTCGTTCTATATCCTTTTCCACCCGAAAGCTGAACAAGAACCTGAGCAGATTCCTGCATCATATCAGTAACCAAAGCTTTCATACTGTTCGCATGAGCACCGCTTCCGGAAACATCATGATCAATTCCGCTTACTTTACAGCTTTTTGCACACATTGCAGAACAAAGCGTAAAAAAAGCCTGCATTCTTGTCAATTGATATTGAACCTGATCCAAAGCGTAAAGATTAGAAGCTCCCACTACCCTTTCCTGACAGTGTTTTGTAGCCTCATCCAACATTCTTTTCAGGAAACCCATTCCCATTCCGGGAAACTGTAGTCGACTGCGGTGAAGCGTGTCGAGCATCATTTTTAATCCTGTTGTTTCGGGAGTTAATTTATTGTATTCCGGAACCCTGATATCAATTTTATTTAATCCATAAGGAATCATATACAATCCCGGATTGTCGTAATATTCTAAAACTTCAATATTTTGTTCTCTATAA
Organism: Chryseobacterium glaciei; assembly: GCF_001648155.1. Classification (NCBI taxonomy): domain Bacteria; kingdom Pseudomonadati; phylum Bacteroidota; class Flavobacteriia; order Flavobacteriales; family Weeksellaceae; genus Chryseobacterium; species Chryseobacterium glaciei. Next base: position 28,393 of record NZ_CP015199.1, read on the forward strand.
TGCGTATTAGCAATGAAAAAATCTACATCTCTGGACAATTTTCCTTCAGAATTTGCATTTCTTGATGTGATTAACCAATAATTGGCCAATCCTGTCAATCCCTGCCAGTGTTTTGTTCCTTTTATATGGTATTCATTATCTATTAAGGTATTCTGGGTTTTCATATTTAACGCATCACTTCCGTACTCCGGTTCCGTGATCATTAAACCTCCCATTGCTCCATGATCAAGGAAATTTTTAAAAATATCGGCTTTTACAAGATCGTTTCCGTATTTGGCTACAGGTTCCAGGAAAAGGGCAATATTAATCCCAAATGTTAATGACAAAGAAAGCGATTCATAAGAGGCAGCGGATAAAATACCCAAGCATTCTTTCACCTTTACTCCTCTCCCTCCAAATTCTTCCGGAATGGCTACAGATAATGGTTTCAGATTCATTATTTCTTTCCAGACATGTGGTGGAAGACCTCTTGAAAGGCTTAGCTTATCAATATTTTCTTTTTGAAAAAGATTGTGAAGAGAAGTTGAAAAACCGTTGAGAAACTCCGAATAAGGTGTTTCAGATGCGGATCCATTCATAATAGATTTGAAATTTAGCGCTGCATGCCATCTATACAACAATATAATAAAGCGAAGCGAATGGCAACAAAAACTTAATAATCAAATATCAGCAGCTTCGCGTAACGTAAATATTTTTCTAAGGTACAACTAAATAAATTGCTTACCTTAAATACTGCATGAAATTTTCATTAAAAAATCAGAAAAGGAAGAATAAAAAAATTCCCCAAAAACAGGGGAACGAAAAATAAATTATAATAAGGTATAAATTTGAATATATAAAAATGATATGGTGTTGCTTATTAAAATATTATTTCGAGGCTAAAGGTAAATCAATAAAATTGAGCTCAACTATAGATTATTAAAAAGAAAAAGTTATTAGCACGCCTAAAACATTGATATTTTCATAGATTTTAACAGTATAGTTTTAAATTTAGATATCAAACTCATCCATCGGTTTCAACAATCAATCCCATCGAAACAAAACGTTTTACAGATTAAAAAAAATTAAAGAAATTTGTAGTCTTACTATTTTCAAATAAATAAAAATCACCAAAAATGAAGACTCAGCCGGTAATTGCCCTACTTTCTCCGGGAGATATGGGAACTCAAATAGCAAAAGCGCTTATAAAAAATAATTTTAAAGTGGTAACTGCCGGAGAAGGAAGGTCTGCAAAAACACTTCAAAACATTCAGTATACAGGAATCGAAGATGCTGGTTCACTTCAAAATACAATCGAACAAGCTGATGTAATCCTTTCTCTTACAAGTCCGGAAGGAAGTATAAAACTTGCTGAAAATATTGTTTCATGTTTAAAAAATACTTCAAATCGTCCGCTGTATGTTGATTTAAACTCTAACACACCTGCAATAGCTTTATCGATTGAAGAATTACTTTTATCAATGAACATCAAATTTGTTAACGGTGCTGTCATGGGAGCTTCCAAAGATATTCCTGAAACTGGAGTTTTGGTTATAAGCGGAACTCATAGACAGCTTTTCATAGATCTTTTTGGAAAAGTTTTCAAAATAAAAAATGCCGGTGAAAAAACAGAAGCAGCATCAGCTTACAAATTGTTATTTTCAATGGTTAACAAAGGAATTAACGCCTTATTTTTTGAAACAATGACCGCCGCAGCCCATTTCGGAATCCTTGATGAACTGAATGAAAGTCTTCAAAATTTCCTTCCCGGAACGTATCAGGATCTTCTAAAAACTACACCGACTTATCCACAGCATATCTTAAGGAGAATTGATGAAATGAAAGGCTTGACCGAAATGCTTAAAAGTGAAAACTTGCCCAACATTATCGCCTCAGGAACTGCCGAAACATTCGAAAGAATTCATCAATCAAATATTTTTGAAAATGAAAAACCAAAAGATGTTATAGAAACTTTCCAGAATTTCAAAAAAATATCATAAACTTAACTAACAATTTATAAGTTAACATATGATGAACATTAGCTTTCCGTTCATAATTTATTAAAACAATCGTAACCTTCACTTCAAAGCATTTTCTTTCGAACCCTTTAATTTTGCTCGAATTTAAATCTAAGAAAAGAAAGTGAAGAAAATTTTTACATCCGTTTTGTTTTGTGCATCAATTTATTTTTATGCTCAATCAGGTACCGTTTCAGGAAATATCAATGATGATTCTAAAATTGCATTGCCAGGAGCAAAAATTTCTCTGTCACCGGGAAATATCTACACTACTTCCGATGAACACGGAAACTTTGTTTTTCTAAATGTTCCTGCGGGAAATTATTCTATGAAAATAGATTATTTAGGTTATGGAATTCATGAATATACAGTTTCTGTAGAATCTGATAAAAATACCCAGCAAAATATCGTTTTTGCAAGAAAAGAAACAACAATTGAAGAAGTTGTGGTTGCAGGAGCAACTCTTAAAAATCAGGCAAGAGCTTTAAATAAACAAAAGAATAACGCGAATATCACCAACGTTATTTCATCCGATCAGATCGGGCGTTTTCCGGATGCCAATATTGGTGATGCTTTGAAGCGTGTTCCGGGAATTACCATTCAAAATGATCAGGGTGAAGCGAGAAACTTAATTATCCGAGGTCTTGCCCCAAACTTGAATTCCGTTACATTAAACGGCGACAGGATTCCGTCTGCTGAAGGTGATAACCGTAATGTTCAGATGGATTTAATTCCTTCCGATATGATCGCTACAATTGAGGTGAATAAAACGTTGACACCCGACATGGATGCCGATGCCATCGGAGGTTCCGTTAATTTGATCACTAGAGCTTCCCCGAACGGACAGAGAATTTCTGCTACATTGGCGGGAGGTTACAGTCCGATCCGCGAAAAAGGAAATTATACAGCCGGATTGGTCTATGGAGACCGTTTTTTAAACAAAAAACTAGGTGCTGTATTCAGTTTTTCATATAATAACAACAATTTTGGTTCAGATAATATCGAACCGACGTGGGAAATTGCCGATGATGCCGCAAAAACCGCTTACATCAGCAAAATGGGAGTTCGTTATTACAACGAGCATCGTATCAGACATAGTTTTGATTTGAATTTAGATTATGAATTTAATTCTAAAAACAAAATCTACGCTTCTGCCATGTATAATTTCAGAAATGATAAGGAAAATCGTTACGCTTTAGGTTATAAAATAAAACCAATTTACAGCGATGACGAAAGTGAAATCACAGGTTGGAAAGGCAGTATCACAAGACAAAATAAAGGTGGAGATTTCAACAATGACAACACCCGTCTTGAAAGACAAAAAGTTCAAAATTATGCCTTGAGAGGAGAACATCTTTTAGGCACAAAAATAGATTTGGATTGGTCAATGAACTACGCAACCGCAAGCGAAAAGAAGCCTCACGAACGTTATATCGAATTTGAAAATGACGGCCTTACCTTTTCTTCAAATTTCAGCGATCCGCGAAGACCGATGATCACGCCACTTACTTCTGACAACTTGGGAAATTATGAGTTAAGTGATCTTTCTGACTCAAATAGCTTCACTCAGGAAAAGGAATTTGGTGGAAAAGTTAATGTCCGTTTTCCTTTTTCTGTAATTGAAGATCAGAAAGGGAGAATTCGTGTAGGTGCACGTTTGCGTTTGAAAGAAAAAGAAAGAGAAAATGATTATTTTGCTTTCGAACCGATTAATGATATGGGAAGTTTGCTGTCTATTCCGACGACTAATTTTGATGGACACAATTTTCAGCCGGGAAATTACGTTCCGGGAACTTTCGCGGCAGCTCCATATTTGGGTGGATTGGATTTATTTAACCCTAATTTATTTAATTCAGAATCAAAACCTGAAGAATTTCTTTCCGGAAACTACAAGGCAAAAGAAAATATTTACGCAGGATATATTCGTTGGGATCAGGATTTCAGTGATAAATTATCAATGATCGTCGGAGCCCGTATCGAAAGCACAAAAATCGATTACACAGGAAATTACGTGATGGACGAAGAAGATTTGGTAGGAAAAATCAACAATACCAATACATACACGAACGTCCTTCCGAATTTATCATTTAAATATGTTCCGGTTCAGAATTTGGTGCTTCGTGCAGCGTTTACAACCGCTTTGGCGCGTCCTAATTATTACGCATTGGTTCCTTATTTAAATGTAATTTCAGGTGATGAAGCTATTTCTGCAGGAAATCCAAACTTGAAGGCAACTTACGCTTATAACTTCGATTTTATGGCGGAAAAATATTTTAAATCTGTCGGAATTCTTTCCGGAGGTCTATTTTACAAGAATTTAAAGGATTTTATTTATACGTATTCAAGAAGAAATTATTCTGCGACAGATTTTGCTCAAGATTTCGCAGGACAGTCAAACCCGATTCCAGCAGGTGAAAATAAATGGAGTTTCACTCAGCAAAGAAATGGTGAAAATGTCGATATTTTCGGCTTTGAAGTTGCTTTACAAAGACAATTAGACTTTATTCCGGGAGCATTTTGGAAAGGTTTGGGTGTGTATGTAAATTATACCTACACGCACTCAAAAGCAAAAGGAATCACAAACGAAGATGGAGTTGAAAGAACCGATGTTGGGCTTCCGGGAACAGCTCCACATATGTTCAACGGGTCACTTTCTTGGGAAAACAAACGTTTTTCGGCAAGGGTTTCCATGAATTATGCTTCCCATTATATCGACGAATTGGGCGGAAATGCTTTTGAAGACAGATATTACGACAATCAATTATTTCTTGATGCCAATGCTTCTTATAAAATTACAAGTCAGTTGAGAATTTTTGCTGAAGCTAATAATTTGACGAATCAGCCGTTAAGATATTATCAGGGAATTCCAGACAGAACCGCGCAGGTTGAATATTACAGACCAAAGTTTAATATGGGTGTAAAGTTTGATTTTTAATTAAACTTAAAGAAAAATATTAACCACAAAAGTTTTTATTAAACACTTTAGAGCACTTAAGTTTTAAAAAGCTTATTACTTTAAAAATACAAAGCTCACATAAGATGAAAATCTTTGATTTTCAAAAAACTTAAGTGTTCTTCTATGATTAATTCGATTAACTTAAATAAACTTAAGTGCTAAAAATCTTTTGCACCTTTTGACTTCGTCGAATCTTCGATTTGTGGTTAAAAATAAATTTTATATCAATTCAATGAAAAAAATAAATTACATGATAGCTCTTTCCGTTTTGCCGTTTGTGGTAAATTGTGTTGGGCAAAGTCAATTAGGAAAAAAATTACAGCCGACTGCAATTACAGAAGCGGTTTTACATGACACCGACGATCCCGCAATCTGGATCAATCCTCAGGACGCTTCAAAAAGTATCATCATCGGAACAGATAAAGATACGAATGGTGGTTTGTACGCTTTCAATTTAGACGGAAAAATTATCAATAAAGTTTTAGGTTTAAAACGTCCGAACAATGTTGACCTGGAATACGGATTTAATTTAAACGGAAAGAAAATCGACTTTGCAGCAGTAACCGAAAGAGAAACCAATAAGGTAAAATTATATTCACTTCCCGATTTAAAAGAAGTTGGAGAGTTCACCGTTTTTGATGGCGAAACCGAACGCGGACCGATGGGAATTTCAATCTATAAAAATCCGAAAACAGAAGAAATTTTCGTGATTGCAGGAAGAAAATTCGGACCAAGTGACGGCTATCTTTGGCAATATAAATTATCCGAAAAAGACGGAAAAATCACAGGAGAAGTTGTGAGAAAATTCGGAAAATACAGCGGTTTGAAAGAAATTGAAAGTATCGCTGTGGATGATGAAATGGGATATATTTATTATTCTGATGAGCAGTTTGGTGTTCATCAATATTACGCAGATCCGGCAAAAGGAAATGAAGAACTTTCGGTTTTCGGAAAAGGCGATTTCAAATCTGATGTGGAAGGGATTTCCATCTACTCTACTTCTGCGAACACTGGATATATCTTGGTTTCTAATCAGCAGAAAGATACTTTTAATGTGTATTTAAGAGAAAATCCGGCAAAAGGCATGATTGCAGAAATTCCTGTTTCTACAAGCGAAAGTGACGGTTCGGAAGTCACAAACGTAAATCTCGGATCGAAATTCCCAAAAGGAATATTTGTCGCGATGAGCAACGGCAGAGTTTTCCATATTTACGATTGGCGAATCATTGAAGAAAGGATTAAAGCTAATATGAAATAACAAAAAAACAGGGTGCATTCACATCCTGTTTTTTATTTATATTTAAAAATTACTTAAAAATTTTAATTATTATTCAAATAACTTTTAATTGTTTCCAACACTCCAAAATTATCATTAGAACACGCTTCAAAGCTTGCCACTGCTTTTACAGAAGGATGCGCATTTTTCATCGCATACGAATAATGTGCTTTTTTAAGCATCTCAATATCGTTCATATAATCTCCGAAAACCATCGTTTGTTCGGGAGTGATATTCAATACTTTCTGAAGTTGTTCTAAAGCATTTCCCTTGTTGATATTTTTATTCATAATATCCAGCCAATACTGACCTGATACCACGACTTCAAGATTATACTTTTCAAATTGCTTTAAATAAGGATATAAATGCTCTTCTGAACCTTCAGGATGATAAACGGCAATTTTAAAAATACTGTCATCCAAAGCTTGCGTTAAATCTTCAACTCCTTGATTTCCTGTATAGAATTGTGAAATATAATCTATAAAACCTTGATTATCTGTTTCGTAATATGCTCTTTTCTTCCCCGACAACACAGCTGTTGCGCCAGGAATAGTACGGATCGTACTGATAATCTCAGCAACATATTCCGAACCTAATTTATCTGCAAATAATTCTTCATTTTTGTAGACCATATAGCCTCCGTTTTCTGCAATAAAAGCCATTTCGTTCTCGATATCTCCAAAATATTTAGTGATTCCCAACATCTGTCTTCCACTCGCAGGAACGAATAAAATATTTCTTTTTTTCAGTTCTTCATAAATTTCAGGAAATTCCGGACTTACTTCGTGTGAAGAGTTCAGAAACGTTCCGTCCATATCGGTTACAATTAATTTAATATCTTTCATAATGCTAATCTATCCGCAGATTTCAGGTATAAAACTACTGAATTCATTTTTAAAATTTTAATTTCTAAGCGCTTTTATTCTTTTTTTATGATAAAGTTTAAGGTGTATTAACGCTCAATTCATATTCAAATTATTCCATAAAAAAATTAAACTCTTTTCTGTATTGTGACGGGCTTTTTTGAATATATTCTTTAAATGTTTTATTAAAATAACTGAAATTATTAAAGCCAGATTCAAAACAAACCTCAGTAATACTCATTGGTTTTTCCGCCAACAGTTTTAATGAATGAGTGATCCTGTATTCATTGACAAACTGAGTGAAAGTCTTGTTGGTAATTTTTTTAAAATAACGGCAGAAAGATGGCACTCTCATATTCGCCAGTTCAGAAATTTCGTCCAAAGTGATCTGTTCCTTGAAATGATCTTTCACATAATTGAAAATAAGATTAATCCTTTCATTATCTTCAACCTGCGTTTGCAAATAATATTTTCCGGCATTCAAAATCCTGTAATCCTGAGTAGAAGCCAATGCATCCAGTATTTCTATAAACTTGACAAGCCTTTCCAAAGAAGAAGATTCGTGCATTTCAACGATCTTTTTTCCGATGGCTTTTTTAATATTTTCAGAAAATACAATGCCTGCTTTTGACCTTTCTAGTAATTGGGTAATTCTATGCATTTCAGGCAATTCCCAAATGGTTTCACCTAAAAAATCAGGCTTAAACTGAATCACCATTTCATAATCATTATTCGTGTTTTCATTGGTCATTCCACAATGTGGTAAATTGCTTCCCATCAACACAAGATCTCCGTCCGAAAAATAGGAAATATTACTTCCGATCTGCCTTTTTCCCGAACCTCCGCAGACAAAAATTAACTCAACCTCAGGATGGTAATGCCATACATGAGATTTGATGTTTTCGTTTCGAAAAAATTTCAGACTTGTGAAACTGCTTCCAATATTAGGCTTCACCGCCTCAAAGGCCGGATGTGAATGTTTCATTTTAACTAATTAATTCATGCACAAAATTAACAATTAATTTTCAATTAAATAATTTTAAGGTTAATATAGCATATAAATATGAAAATTACATTATAGTTTAAGCAGATTACCTGCTATACATTTGCAGTATAAAACTTATCATTATGAATAAATTATTAAAATCTGCTTTTCTCGTAGGGTCTCTATTTATCTCAGCAAGCTTGATGAGTAAAGACAGGGATTTTTCTCTTTCAATTAAATCAACAGAATCAAAAACTATCAGTTTTGACGTTCTGAATGGAAAAAACATATCCTTGGTTATCTATAATGATGCTTACGGAGAATTATTTTCTGAAAAACTAGAGAGTGAAAATAATGTAACAAAATCTTATGATCTGAAAGATCTGGAATCCGGAACTTATTATCTGGTTGCAGAATCTGATCAGAAAATTGAAAAATATAAAATAAACATTAGTTATAACAACACGGTGGAGATTGAAAAGACTCCATTTTCAGAAATTAATAAACCTGAATACACAATTTCAGGGAATATGGCACAACTTCATCTTTCGGGTTTGAAAAACAGCGCAACTATTTCTGTATCTGATTTTGCAGGAAATGTTTATTACAATGCAACAAAAAATGCAGCTAACGGAGAACTTAATATGACCTTTGATCTTGATCCTAAAACTTCTGACAGATACATCATCAGTGTTGAGGAAAAGGGGAATGTTTTTAATAAAATAGTTACTCTTAACTAAAATTAAGAGGATTCCATTATTTTTCGTATTTATATTGGAATTAAAATTTTACGTACAATTCAATTTATTGAGGCAACTTTTCTTTTTTAAATCACGAAGAATGAGTTGCCTTAATTTTTTTTAATTTATTTATTTTTTAAACGCAAAGGTTTCATTTATATATCTTCTTATTTTTAGTTGAGCAAAGGCAAATAAAATTTGCTGCGCGAAGCTTGAAAACATTAAGCTTAATCAAATCAACTTGTTGATTATCCTTTGCTCACTTATAATATGATACTTATAAAATAAAACTTTGCGTCAAAAATATCTCACTGATTTTGCAGATTACGCAGATGTTTACATTTTATCATTCTTTTTCCTAATTATGATGTTTAAGATCTAGTTTTATCTTTTTCAGATCCTCCAATTCATGAACAGGTCTTTCAATATTGTACGGAATTGGCATTTTTGAAAATGTCTGGAAATACAACAGACAGGCATCTTTCCACCAAACAGCATCCTTAGACTGAATTTTCAGTTTTGACTGAACCTGTTTAAATCGTTCAGCATCAACATAAGGTTCCATTTTATCCCAAATTTTCTGATATTCACGAACATTTTTCACGCCTGAATCATATTTAAAACATAACTCTTCCCATAACGTTTTTCCATCTTTCATTTGATAACTCCACGGAACATGATGAAACCAAAGGAGAAGATTTTCCGGACAGGTTTCTATATTTCCGAACGTATTATTTAATGGTGAAAAATATTGCGAAACGGCGTTGCTTCCTGATTTTGTTCTGTCGAATCCTACTCCATTTTCATCGGCTTTGTGATAATAAACAGGCATCCAATCCGGTCTTCCTCCCTGAATATTTCCCCACGGTTCGGGTCCATAATGATGATCGAACGCAAAAATATGGTGTAAACCGAGCGGCATCATATAATCTACCGCGGTTTCTCTTGACGAAAGCATCATTTCTTTCACAGGATTCACAAATTTTTGATTATCTGTGAAAGTCATTTTAAGCCATTCATTGACAATTTGTTCAGAACTTAATTCATGATTCCAAGCTAATCTTCCGAAAGCGTACCAATTGGCTTGTGCAAAGATATTTCCTGTCCAATTCGTATCTTCACCGATATTGGCAACGCCTGCAATGGCCGTTATTTTATTATTTCTTAAACTTCCGTCTGTAATTTTGGCTACGGTTGAGCCTTTTCCATCAGCGTAAGTATCACTTTCCAGCGTTTCTTTAAACAAAGGCGCCAGAAAAACCAAGTGATTTGAAAACCCTAAATATTCCTGAGTAATTTGAAATTCTGCCATTTCTGAAGTCTTTTTTAACGCTCCAAATAATGGATTAAATGGTTCACGAGGCTGAAAATCAATCGGTCCATTTTTGATTTGAACAATGACATTATCCTTAAATTTTCCGTCTAAAGGAAGAAATTCTAAATAAGCCTGTTTTGCCCGATCTTCTTTGCTTGGACTGTACACAAAAGCTCTCCACATAACAATTCCACCAAAAGGTTTTAATACATCTGCCATCATGTTAGCTCCATCGGCGTGGGTTCTTCCATAATCTTGCGGCCCGGGCTGGCCTTCCGAATTGGCTTTCACCAAAAACCCTCCAAAATCAGGAATTAATTTATAGATTTCTGATGTTTTATCTTTCCACCAATTTTGAACATTTTTATTTAAAGGATCTGAATTTTCCAATCTACCCAACACTTTGGGAGAAGAAAAATTGACTGATAAATACACTTTAATTCCATATGGTCGGAAAATGTTTGCCAGAACTTTTACCTTTTGAAGATAATCTGTTCTGAGCATATTTGGGGAAGCATTTACATTGTTTAAAACAACAGAATTAATCCCAATTGAAGCATTTGCTCTTGCATATTCTTCATATCTAGGCGAAATTTTATTCGGTAAATCTTCCCATTTCCAAAGCGATTTCCCCGCATACCCTCTTTCCACACTTCCGTCCAGATTATCCCAATGGTTTAGAATTCTTACATCATAAGATGGTTTTTCTGTTATGTTTAAATGATTAACATCAGATTTCGTCTGCTGAAGTCTTAGAATATGATACACTCCGTACAATAAACCGTTTTCTTTACCCGCAGAAATAATGATCTTATCTGAATTTGACTTGATGATATAGCCGTCTTTCAAATGTTTCAAAGATTTTTCCGTGCGAAGTTCTATCATCTGACCCTGCCAATACGTTGTTAATTCCTTTTTGGCAATTTCAAGCGTTGGATTTTTACCTTTTGAAATAATTTTATCCGCCGAAATTCCTTTTTTAACATTCGGGAAACGAAGCCATAATTGACTGCCGTCTTCTGCGAAAAAACTTAATGGGAATAAAAGAAAAATGAGTAAATAGGTTCGAAAATTATTCATGGGAATTTTTCTACTAATTAATATTGATAGGATTTTATCCTACCCTATTCTAAATCGTCCCTTCAGGACTCTTTCTTAATTATTATCTAAGCCTTCAATTGTTTTGAAAGTTCCGTCTTCGTTGTATTCCAGTTCAACGACTTTCATGCTTCTAAGCCATGTTCTTCCTCCACTTGGAACAGAATCATGGAAAAATAAATACCATTTTCCTTTGAATTCAACAATGCTGTGATGGGTTGTCCAACCTACAACCGGGGTCAGAATTACGCCTTGATAAGTAAATGGGCCGTAAGGATTATCTCCAATCGCGTAACACAAAAGATGAGTGTCTCCCGTGGAATAGGAGAAGTAATATTTGTCATTGTATTTATGCATCCAAGACGCTTCGAAAAAACGGTTTTTGTTGCCGTGAAGTAATTGATTTCCATTTTTGTCGAGAATTAAAACGTCTTTCGGTTCTTCCGCAAATTCCAACATATCATCACTTAATAAAGCTACTTTTGAGGGAATTGCAGGTTCATTATCATTCGGAATTACCGCAGATTCCAATGCTTTGTTATTTCTGTAGCGTTGTAATTGTCCGCCCCAGATTCCACCGAAATACATATAATGTTTTCCTCCCTCTTCAAAAATGCAAGGATCAATGCTGTAGCTTCCCATCATCGGATTTTTTTCAGGAATGAAAGGGCCATAAGGTTTATCACTCACCGCTACTCCGATTCTGAAAATATCATTTTTATCTTTTAATGGAAAATACATATAATATTTCCCGTTTTTAAAAGCCACATCACAATCCCACAACTGTCGACCCGACCAAGGAATATCTTTCACCGAAAGGGCAACGCCATGATCTGTGATTTCTCCATTTTCGACATCATTCAAAGAAAAAACATGATAATCATTCATGTCGAAATGATCACCGTTGTCATTTTCTTCAATTCCGCTTTCTCGGTCGTGGGATGGATAAATGTAGAGTTTTCCTTCAAAAACATGAACGGATGGATCGGCCATGAAATCTTTTGGGAATAAGTATTTTGATTTGTTCATTATTTAATTTGTTTTTAAACGCAAAGGGCGCAAAGATTTTTTATTAATATTGAGAATATTCTAAGTTCGCAAAGACGTTTCACTTAACTAAGAAAGCAAATTTTAATTCTATTTAATTTCCGTTGATAGTTTTATAATTTTTTCGACAATAGGTTTTGCTTTGTATTGACGGTCAAATAATAAGGGATAATCTGTTCTGCCTTTTATGGGAAAATCATTTTTCCAGGATTGAGCATCTGTTAAGCCCCATAGTGTTACTCTTCTAATGTCTTTTTTATGTTTTAAAAATAATTGGAAGAATTCCAGATATCTTTTTTCCCATTTTGCTTGTACATCAGCAGGAAGACCTTTTTTGTAGGGATTCATTTTTTCATCATATTCAATTTTATCCGCAATATTTGCGGAAGTTCCCCAAGGTGAAGGGAGCGCACTGATGTCTAGCTCCGTAATATTAACTTTTACTCCACTTTCAGAATAGGCTATGATTGCTTTTTCATATTCATCAATCGTAGGAGAATCCATTCCCACGTGAGCCTGCATTCCGACTCCATCGATTCGGATTCCTTTTGATTTTAAATTTTTCACTAATTGAGTGACCATTTTCACCTTATCCGGGTGCCATTCATTATAATCATTGTAATATAATTCTGCACTTGGATCGGCTTCCTGAGCATATTGAAAGGCTAAAGGAATAAATTCTTCACCCAAAATTTCATAAAACTTAGATTTTCGGTAAGAACCGTCTTCCATTATGGCTTCATTCACAACATCCCAACCTTTTACTCTTCCTTTATAATGGGAAACAATAGTTGTAATGTGGTTTTTCATTCTTTGTTTTAAAACTTCTGGAGAAACATTTTTACCGTTTTTATCAACAAAAAACCAATCCGGAACCTGAGAATGCCAAATCAAAGTATGTCCGATAATGAACATGTTGTTTTTCTCTCCAAATTCAACAAATTTATCTGTATCATCAAAGAAAAATTGTCCTTCCTGAGGTTGCAGATACATACTTTTCATGCAGTTTTCAGCCACAATAGAACTGAATTGATTTTTGATAATATCTGCTGACTTTTGATCCGTTCCGTGAATCTGTTCCAAGTTCATCGCTGTTCCGATATAGAATTTATCTTGGAAGGCTTTTTTTAAAGAAGCGTCAGACTTTTGAGCATTAAAATTGGAAGCAGCAAAAGTTATTAATCCTAATATAATAATGCGTTTCATTGTATTTTGTTTTTTATCAAACCTAACAGGTTTTGAAAACCTGTTAGGTTTAGGTTACGTTTAATTTGGATTTAATTAAAATTTATTTTCTTCTCTCGGCCAAATCATGTTCAATCTGAACCTCCATTTTTTTGTTGATCTTATAAAAGAAAAGCAATCCACATGCAAGGAAAAAAGGAATAGCGGGGAATATGCTCACCAACATTTTAGCTCCTGTTGCAACTGTTTCCGGCTGAATGATATTTTGATTTCCTTTTGTAGAAATATAGCCGTATTTTCCAATAATTAAAGCGACTAATGAGCTTCCGATGCTCAACCCAACTTTTAAACCGACCATCATCGCAGAAAAAATAATGGCGGTTGCTCTTCTTTTATTTTTCCATTCCGAATAATCGGCCACATCAGCGATCATTGCCCATAAAATTGGCGTACTGATTCCGTAGAAAAAACCGTGTACGATTTGTGATAAAAACATCATTCCAACTGCTTTTGGCGGATATAAAATAAATACCAAAACGAATAATGTAGAGATAAACAATGAAAAAATAAATACATCTCTTTTCCCGTATTTATCCGCAAATCTTTTAGAAAAGGTAATCCCTACAATCATCATGATAATTCCCCCTGCATTAAATAATCCAAATCCTGCAGACTTTACATTCTCACCGAAAAAATTCATTCCAATAGAATCAAAAAATGAAGTAATTGGAGAAATAAAATTCTTCAGGCTCGCTTCATCCACATAATTATTAAAGTAGTAGACATACGAACCTCCTTTCATTGCCAATGTAATGAATATCAAAGCCGTAACCGTCAACATAATGATCCACGGCTTATTTTTAGATAAATCTTTTAAATCGTCTTTTAAGTTTGATTTCTGATCAGCATTTGGAACCACTCTTTCTTTTGTCGTGAAAAAAGTGATCAATAACATCACGCTTCCGATAATGGCCAACCATGTCATGACAACCTCAATTCCTGCTGCTTTATCGCCATTTCCAATTGATAAAATAATCGGTAACATGAAAACCTGAACAAAAAACTGTGAAAACATCACCGCTACAAAACGGTAAGACGAAATACTGTTTCTTTCGCTCATATCACCAGTAATAACGCCACTTAATGCCGAATAAGGCAAATTATTTGAAGCATACAAAAGCAATAAGATGGAATACGTAACCGCAGCGTAAATGATTTTCCCTTTATATGAAAAATCGGGTGTACTGAAAGCCAACATAGCCGCCACCCCAAGCGGAACAGCCGTAAATAAGATCCATGGACGGAATTTCCCCCATTTTGTCTGCGTTCGGTCTGCCAGCGCACCAATCAGCGGATTGAAACCAAAGCCTGCCACCAATCCTACAATCAATGTAATAACCGAAGCGTCTTCAGGTTTTAAGCCATAAATATCAGTATAAAAATATGCCAGATAAGTTACTAATGTCTGAAACACCAGATTGGCAGCCAGATCACCTAAGCTGTACCCTATTTTTTCGGCGACCGATATTTTTTGAGAATTGTTCATATGTAGTTTTAATTTTTTTTATAATTGAATTTTAACGCAAGACTCGCAAAGATTTTTTATAATTATTGAGAATATTTTACGTTCGCAAGGGCGTTTCACTCAGCAAAGAGCATCTCTTTTTTATTCCGTTGTAAATGGTGAAGCTGGTAGGCCACTTTTGTTTTTAAGATTTGCTTTATCAGGATTGTCTGCCCAAGCGTATCGAACGGCAATCGGATCTTTAATTTCATCATTCCAGACGATGATTTTGCTGCCTTCTATTTTTGCCTGTGCCCATTTGAAAACTCCGTCTTTCCCTTTGATCGCAAAACCTTTTAATTCTGAAACAGAAGAAAAATTATTTGTCCCTTTTTTGAATGAAAGAATGATTTTATTTCCATTAATTTTCATGGATTCATAAACAGGGCCATCTGCGATGATATTGCTGTCGAAAAGTGTTTTCTGAGCTTGTAGCGATAATCTTTTTCCTACCTCTTTTTTATTTAAAGGGTGAATATCATTCCATTCACCAATATCAATGGTAATGGCAAGTCCGGTCTTTGGAATCGTTTGAGAAACTCTTCTTTGTTGTTCCCTTAATTCTGCCCAATTGCTTTCTGTAGGTTCAGGTTTTGCTTCCATAAAATTCGCTAATTGAACGATCAAAAATGGTAAGTTTTTCTGATTCCATTTATTTCGCCAATCTAGAATCATGGTAGATAATAAATCCTGATATTCCTGAGGTTTCGCTGTATTGCTCTCACCCTGATACCATAAAACTGCCTTTATTGGATATTGAATTAATGGATTTAACATTGCATTGTATAATCCCGTTGGTTTCCATCTGATGAAGGTCTGTCCCGGAGCTGGTCGGTTCATGATGGCTCCGATTTTATATTTCCACTCTCCTTTTAAATCAATTTTTTCTGAGCCAATTTGTAAAAAGTAATCTTTGTCTTTTATAAATTCTCCTTTTCCACTTCCGTTGGTGATTCTTACCGCGATGATGTTTTTACCTTCCTTTAAGACTCCAGCCGGAATATCATACCAACGTGGAGGATATTCGTAGGTAACATTTCCTACTTTTTTACCATTAATATAAGTTACATCTGCATCTTTAATTCTCCCTAAATTCAGAAATGCTGTATTTTTTTCAGCACCTTTTGGAAGGAATATTTCTTTTCTGAACCAAATACTTCCATCAAACGGTTTTTCTATATCTTCCCAAGAGCCTGGGACATTCATTTTTTTCCAGTCGAAATCATTGAATTCTGGTTTTTCCCAATGATTAAAGATTCCCGCATCCGATTGATCTAATTCTGCAGACCAAGTATCACTCAAAACTCTTTCAGAAGATTCGGTTTGAGAAATTAATTCATCATTTCTCCATTTTTGAGCTTCAGCAAGATATTCGGGATATTTTTTAAGCGAAGATTCATCCATCCAAGCCTGAATGGGAGAACCTCCCAAACTCGAATTAATAATCCCCACCGGAATTTTATTATACTGATACATCTCTTTCGCAAAAAAATAGGCAACCGCAGAGAAATTTTGAATGCTTTGAGGATTGGTTTCTTCCCAAATTCCACCGTCTAAATTATTCTGAGTTATTTTAAAATCATACTTTTGAGGAACCGTAAAAAAGCGAATATTGCTATTATTGGCATTCTTTAATTCTTCAGGATAAAGCATTTTTACTCTTCGCATCGGAAGTTCCATATTTGACTGACCCGAACACATATACACATCTCCGATCAAAATGTTTTTCAGGGTAATTTCATTGATGGTCATGGTAAAAGGACCGCCAGATTTCATTTCAGGAAGCGTGATTTTCCAGTTTCCTGAATTGTCGGCAATAGTATTGTATTTTTTATTTTGAAAATTGACTTCAACTTTTTCTCCAATATCAGATGTTCCCCAGATCTTTAGTTTTTGGTCGCGCTGCAAAACCATTCCGTCTGAAACTAAAGTTGGAAGTTTGATTTTAGCATCCACGAAGCAAATGCTGGTGAAAAATAATATAATGTTGAAGAATTTAATTTTATTCATTATTTTTTCTTTTTAATAGGATTTTATCCTATTCTTTGTTAAATCGTCCCGTTGGGACTCTTTATTGATATTCATATAATTTTACGTGAAGAATTTGGAAATCATCAACTCCGATACGAACGTGTCTTCCTTGATGCGTCTGATCACCATTTAATCTTCTTATCGGACTCAATTTTCCGTTTTCATCAATACTGATTTCATCTACCCAACCAATTCCCACTCTGGAAGTTCCTAACCAAGTATTTTGAGTATTATTTTTTCCACCCTGTGCTGCAAAACCGTCTTCACCCAAATCTTTAGTTTTAGTTTCTTTTTTCTCGTTTTCTTTCTCAAATTCTACGACAATTCCGCTTCCTGCGATGATATATTCATCTTTTGCCAGTCTTAAAATTAAACCTCCTCCTTCTGGCCAGACACTTCCATCTTTTGCTCGGGCGTCCCAAGGAAGACTAAAGAAATGTTTTGCCGTAATTTTCAAGTCATCATAATTGATAATACGTTCTGTATTTTTTTGATCAAACAACAATCCTTTTGACTGTCCTTGCCCTTGATATTTTGTCAGAATTGGCATCAATTGTTTCAATTTTGAATAAGCTTCTGACAATCTTTTACTTCCCAATTCAGAATTATTTTCAATCGAAAATGGACTATATCCAATCGCATCATGCTCCCCAAAAGCATAAAAAGCCTGCACCCCATTATTTTGAGTCATTTTGATCTCAGGAACAAACAACGGATTGTTGTGAAGTCTATATTTTGCAGACCAGCTCGTAAAATCTCCGTCATATAAATCCGGAGAAAGCATATCTATACTCGGCGCTCCAGCATGCCAAATATCAATTAAATGAGCCAGTGGTCCACCTGCCGGATATTCTCCCGGAAGTCTGTTTCTACTGTTCATTGCCGCGTTGACATACAACGGAATATTATGAATTGAACGAGCCGTTTTTGCTAAATTTTCTACATATTGAGCATAAGACCAAGCAGTAAATAATTCATCTGTGTATACATCATTTCCGAAGATTTCCTGCCAGTTTCCTTTAGTTTTAAAATTTTGTTTTCCCCATTTCTCAAGCAATGAAGGATGAAGCTCTTTTTTATTTTTAGTTACAAATTTCATTAATGCTTCCGGAACTTGGGTGTTAAAAGCAGCATTCGCTTCTTTAGAATAATCACGAGCGCCCTCCAACATTCCGATTTCGTTTTCAACCTGAACCATAATTACCGTTCCCTGCGTTTTATCAACCACAGAAATATGCTTCATTAATTCACCAAAAACTTTGTTATCAGCTTTCAAAACATTTTCAGAAAAAGAGTTCGCAATTTCCATTGGTTTTCCTGCTTTTGAATAAGCTCTCGGGTATTTTTTGTAGTCTTTTTTAAACCAAAGCGGAGCATAACAGCTCATTGAATTTTTATAAGACCCAAACCATAAAAAGACAACTTTAAGATTGTTTTTTCTTGCCTGATCAATTGTTTTATCAATTAAACTAAAATCAAATCTCCCTTCTTCCGGCTCAATCAAATCCCAATAAGCAGGGACTAAAACCGTGTTCAGACTCATTTGCTGAAGCTTTGGAAAATCTCTTTCAATATCCTGAAAAGATGACGCGGAAGAGTTTCCCAACTCGCCACCTAAAATCAAAAATGGTTTTTTATCCACGGCAAGCTGTGTCGCCGTTCCTTTTTTCTGCAAACGAGGAATTTCCTGCGCCTGTGCGAAAAACGAAAGAAAAATTCCGGAAAGGATAAAAGCTTTATTTATATTCATAATAGGGATATTTGATTCTAGTGACGATTTTATCAAATTCATCAAAAAATTAAATAATACTTAAAAACATTTTCTAAAATTCATTTTAATTAAATAAATATTTCAAGTTTTTTAAAAATAAAAGAAAGTATCTATATATAAAACTGTTTTTGTAACGTGAATATTTTTGCGATCAAATTTTAAAAATAAATCATCAAAAAAATTCATAAATAACATCGGGCTTATCATTAAAAATAAGATTAGACCAAACAATGAAAAACCCTAATTTTGTATTGGAAAATACATTCACAAATATTTTAAACTTATGCTTCAAAATTTAATAGAATAGCTTATCATATTTTTAACAATAACCGTCATGAATTTGGTGTTTAAAGTGAATCAATTACGCAAACAAAATTTTAACATTAATTTAACATTCACTTCATGTCATTTTAATCGATTTCGAGCAAAATTTCCATTAATTAGTCTTTTAAAAATCCCTAAAAACTGACATAGCAAGTCCTAAATTCAGAGGTTTCATATTATATTATTTTACTGAAAATTGATAAACTGTTTTTGTTGAATATATTTCTCCTGGTTTAAGCTCAACAGAGGGAAAAGAATTCCTGTTTGGTGAGTCCGGAAAATGCTGTGTTTCCAGACAAATTCCTGTCCGTGGGTTATTTTTTCCACCCGTTTTCGTTTCAAATTTTCCATCCAAAAAATTCCCGGAATAAACCTGAATGCCCGGCTGATCCGTTAATACATCTAGCTTTCTACCTGTTTCTGGATGATAGAGCGAACCTGACAATTTCATTCCAATTCCGTTCAAAATCCAGCAATGATCGTAGCCTTTTGCCCGTTGCAACTGTTCATTATCATCATTAATATCTTTTCCGATTGTTTTAAAATTTTTGAAGTCAAAAGGAGTTCCTGCAACATTTTTAAAATCATTTTCCGGAATAGACGATTTGTTAATGGGAATGAATTGATCGGCATCAAGCTGAAGTTCATGATCGGTAATTTCTCGTGAAAAATTCCCCGAAAGATTGAAATATGAATGATGCGTTAAATTGACAATCGTAGGTTGATCCGTCGTTGCTTCATAAGAAATTTCGAGTGCATTTTGATCTGTTAAAGTATAAAAAACGGCTGTCGTAAGTTGTCCCGGATAACCTTCTTCGCCGTCTTTACTGATGTATGAAAGTTTGATAGTTTGAGAATCTGGGATTATTTCTGCGTTCCAAATTTTTGAGAAAAAGCCTTGATCTCCGCCATGTAGATGATTTTCGCCATTATTTTTATTTAGATTAAAATTTTTCCCATTTAAACTAAATTTTCCATGCGCAATTCTGTTGGCAAATCTTCCGATAATTGCTCCGAAAAAGTAAGAATTTTCATTAAAATAATCTTCAGGATTTACAAAACCTAAAACTACATCTTCATAATTTCCTTTCCTGTCAGGAGATGTAAGTGAAATGACGATTCCTCCGTAATTTATGATCTCGACTTTCATTCCATTTTTATTGGTTACTATATATTTCTTTATTTGGTCGCCGTTTTTTGTTATTCCAAAATCTGAAACTTTAATTTTTTCCATTTTTTGAGTGATTCTTGGTAATTTTTTATGTGAATATTGAATTTTATTTTAATTGCTACTTTCGGGAGCTCCCAAATATGAAGGTTTCAATCCACCTGTGTTAATCAGGATTTTTTCTAAAACAATTCCTGCTTCTAGCACCTTAAAACGTAAAGTATGTCTACTCGATTTTGTTATGGTATGTTTTGTAGCAGATTTTATAATATGTTCTGACTGCCATTGTCCCAATTCTCCACGATAATGTTCATTAAAATTGACAATCTGTGGTTTTTCTCCATCAAACGAAATTTCATATCGAAGTCCTTTATTATTGTTAAAATTAAGCGTTGGAGCGAGTAATAATTGAACCTCAAAAGTTCCTGTTGAAGAGAAATCAACATCATATTCCAGATAGATATTTTCATTTTTTTTTGGATTAATATTTTGAGGAAAAGTGGTAATTCCGGATAATGTTTTTCCAAAATCGGGAATGATTTTCCATTGAATTCTGTCTGAATTATTCTGATGTGAAAAATTTTCAGCTTCAATAGAAATATATCCGTCCTTTTCCTTAAACACTTTATTTTTTTCGCTTTTGGAAACATAAACAACTTCAGGCATCGTATTTTTATCTGGCTGTTGCCAATTTGTATAACCAATTCTAGTCTGATCCATCATATGTTGCCATTTTCCGTCAGAAATTTTATTGTTGTATTTATCCTGTAAAATAGAATCATATTCAAAGTTTTTCTTCGCTTTATAGCCAAAATCATTAGCTTTTATATCTTTTTTAGAGGCTAACTGATGGTTTTTTGCCACATTAAAATAAAGCTCATACAAATTACTGCAGGCATCGATCGGATAAAGAACCAATTGAAAATAAGCATCTTTATATTCATTAGGAATCTCGTTGTAAAGCCTGTTTGCATCGAGTGATAATTTTTGATAATCATTTACAACCGTTTCAAATTCATTATAATTTTCAAGACTGTAAGTTTCAGAATTTAAGGTTTCGGGAGTTACGCGACGATTGTATTTTGCGTATAAATTGATCATTCTTGCGATTTCTTTAGAATATTTTTCGCCAAACTGTTCTGAACTCCATTTTTCAGTGTATTCTAAAAGATTGTCAGCATTGAATTGCTTTGGATTCCAAGCCATATCCATAAAGAAATTAATTGGAAATTCCATTGGCTTCAAATCTCCCACGTTTACCACCCAGAGCTTATTTACTTCATGTTCATAAGTCAAATTCATTTGCTCCCAAACTCTTTGAATCGGACTGATATTGATCCATTTAGAATTTCTCGGTCCGCCCACATAATCAAAATGATAATACATCCCGTAACCGCCTTTGTGTAAGGGTTTAGATAGATTGGGGAGCTTTCGGACATTCCCCCAATTGTCATCACAAAACAATAAAATAACATCATCCGGAACGCGCATTCCTTCATCATAATAATCCTGAACCTCTTTATACAAAGCCCAAACCTGGGATGTTTTTTCTGCTTTTTTTCCTGTAACTTTTTCTATGATTTTTCGTTGATCCTTTACAATATTCTCCAAAAGCGAAATATTGGTTTTATCTCCCATTGCCTCATCTCCCTCACCACGCATTCCAACTGTGACAAGCTTTTCCCAGTTTTTACTTCGTTCGATTCCTGATTTCCAGAATTGTTGAAGAATGTCCGAATTTTTAGTGTAATCCCAAATATTCGGTAAATTATTCTTTTTGATGTATCGATGCCAGTCGGTTTGTGCCAATGCCATTGGTTCGTGGTGTGAAGTTCCCATGATAATTCCCATTTCATCAGCCAGTATTCCGTTTTCGGGATCATCGTCATAGAAAGCTTTTCCCCACATTGCAGGCCAAATGTAATTTCCTTTTAAGCGAAGAATTAATTCAAAAACTTTTTCGTAAAACTTAGAATTAATACCTCCAAAAGTTGCTATTGCCCAACTTCCCAACGAAGGTTCTTCATCATTTAGGAAAATTCCGCGATATTCTACGGCAGGCTCATCGTCGGTGTAAATTCCATTTTTAAAATAGAGATTTTCCTTTTGCTTAACGGGAACATCCGCCCAATAATACCACGGCGAAACACCAATTTGCTTTGAAAATTCATAAATTCCGTAAATAGTTCCACGCTTGTCACTTCCTGCGATAACAATCACTTCTGAAACTCCATTGAAATCTTTTATATTCCGAATGATAAATTTTTCACGTTTCCCTTTTAGTTCATTTTCATTAATTTTTTTCTTTTTGATCAATTCATCAATCACCGAATTTGTACCCACAGTTCCAATGATAATCAATGGAGATTTAGAAGTTGAAATTTGATTTAAAAGATCTGGAAAATCACCCGTTACTTTCTGAAAATCAGCCTGAAGATTATGTATTGCTCTTAAAATTCCCTTATCAATTCCTTTGTCTGAATAGAATGAAATTTTTGTCGATTTATCTTTCAACAGAATAGTTTCTGAACTTTTTTCTGTAGTAATAAATGGCTGTGTAGATTTTATCTTAATTCCAAAGAATAAAATGAAAACCGACATTGTAATTGACTTAAATAAAGAATTCATACTATTAAATTTGTGAATTAATAAAAAAATTAAGGCTGAATATCATTCGATAAAGTTGAATATAAACCAATCAAACTGCCTGTAAAACCACCTGCAACATCTGTTGATAATATGTCACCCGAAACCTTTCCACCTAGATTGATGAAATTATTTCCGTCCAAAGAATAATTAAATTGATAATCATCACCTTGAGCAACAACCTGAAGTTTTATATTTTTCGAAACTGAAATTTTTTCACTTTTAATAAGAGTGGAATTTCCTTTTTCTGTTCTTTCCAATACCAAATAGAAGTCTTTATCTTTTTTTGTCAATCCAAAAACATAATTAAAATTTTCACTTTGATAACAAGTAATTCCGGCTAAATCTTTTCCTGATTTTGGCTTAAAATCTAAATTCACCGTTGCTTCAAAAGAAGCGTGTTGTTGCCTATGAAATAATGCAGAAACAGGAGCTTTCGCTTTAATATTAGTTGTGAAAGGATTAATTTTCACTCCATTTTTAGTCACATTTACAAAATTTTCTCTTGAACCTCGCATGGCAATCCATTGATCGTCCAATTTATTGTTTAAATTATCGGAAAAAGTGAAATTTCCGTTCAGGAAAAATCCGTTTTGACCTGTTTGGTTTTTAACTCCGTTTGGCATTTTTACTTTTGGTTTCATGGGAACCAAACCGTTTTGGAAAACAGGATATGTTCCACTCCAATCTACGGGAAGAATAAAGGTTTCGCGACCCGTATTTACACGATTTTTTTCATTAGGACGGATGCCAAGAAATACCCCGTAATACTTTCCATCAGGAGTTTCTACTAAGTCTGCGTGACCTGCCCAATCTACTTTATCTTTTCTGTCTTTGGGAAAATATCTCTGAGTCAAAATAGGGTTATTTTCAGCAGGAATAAACGGACCTTTCGGACTGTCACTCATAAAAATTACTTCGCTGTGATTGCCTCCCGTTCCACCTTCCGCACACATTAGAAAATATTTTCCATTCTTTTTGTAAAGATGCGGCCCTTCGATCCAGATTGGTTTTTGAGTGATATCTACTCCACCATTCACAATGATTTTATCGCTTCCGGCAACAACTTGGTCTTTTTCCAAATCATAATCCCAGATCTTGATCACGCGGTGACCGCTATATTGTTCGGTTCCTTTTGGTGGCGCGTCATTATGAACGATGTATGCTTTTCCGTTATCATCAAAGAAAATAGACGTGTCGATTCCATCAAAATTCAGTTTTTGAACTTCGCTCCAGCCTTTTTTTGGATCTTTTGTTTTTACCATCATATTTCCTATTCCGTTCGCAATCTGAGTGGTAACCATGTAAAAAGTGTCGTTATATTGATTATACTTGATATCAGGAGCATAAATTCCTTCCGAAAATCCAGCTTTTTCTACTTTCAATTGAGAAGGCCGATTCAACACATGACCGATTTGTTTCCAATTCACCAAATCGTTAGAATGAAAAATCGGAACTCCCGGAAACATTGAAAATGAAGAATTTACCAAATAATAATCGTTTCCTTTTCTTGTAATACTCGGATCGGGATAGCAGCCCTGAAGAATTGGAGAATAGAATTCATCTTCTTTGAGAGGATTTTCTGTGTAAATTTTGTCATTTCCTTTGTAAATAAAATCTGAGAAAATTTGTGCCGAACTATTTCCAAATAAAAATAAAACAGCAGCTGCAAAAAGAGATTTGGTAAGATGGGTTTTCATAGTATTTTGTGATTATGGTAAGGAAAAATTTAGTTTACATTTAAAAATCACTTATTTCTTATAACCTTTCATTTTTACGTAGAAATAAGTGATCTAGATTTAATTCAAACTGAAAAAACAAGGTCTAGTCAAGCAAAAAAATGAATGACCTTATTTGGTAACTATATAAAATGATTGTAATTAATTTACACTCCACTGAAAGCACTGAAACCACCATCAACAGGCAATAAAGCACCAGTAATAAAACTTGCAGCATCCGAACAAAGGAACTGTACAGCTCCGTTTAATTCTTCGGCATCTCCGAAACGTCCCATTGGAGTTTTTGCGATGACTTTTTTGCTTCGATCCGTTAAAGAACCGTCCGGATTTAATAAAATTGCCCGGTTTTGATCTCCAATAAAAAATCCCGGAGCAATCGCATTGACACGAATTTTATCACCAAATTTCAAGGCTACATCTGATGCCAGCCATTGCGTAAAATTGGTAATCGCTGATTTTGCAGCAGAATATCCTGCCACTCTTGTGATCGCAGAATACGCCGCCATCGAAGAAATATTGACAATACTTCCACTTCCCTGTTCTGCCATTACTTTTCCGAAAACATAACTTGGATAAACGGTTCCGTTGATGTTGAGATTGGTTACCTCATCCCATCCATCCAAATTTTGATCGAAAAATGACTGATCCGGAGAAAGTGTAGCCGTAGGAATATTTCCGCCCGCAATGTTGAGCAGGATGTCTATTTTACCATATTTTTCGAGGATCTTTTTTGATGCTGATTCAAGACTTTCGATGTTCATTACATTGGCTTCAACGGCAAAAGCTTCACCTCCAGATTCTGTTAATTCTTTTACACGAACATCTAATGTTTCCTGATTTCGTCCCAAAGCCACTACTTTTGCACCTGCTTTAATGAAACTTTTGGCAAGAGTTCCCCCTAAAACGCCGGAAGCTCCTGTGATGACTGCGACTTTGTCTTTTATGCTGAATATTTCGTTCATTGTATTTTAGTTGTTGGTTGATGGTTGATCGTTTTTTAATCTTATAGATTTGATAGGATTGGCATCCTAATCTATTTTAACCGTCCCTTCGATACTTTTAATTTGATTTTATTTCGGTTTTTACTGCTGCCATTACGCCTTCAATTTGTCCGAGAGCAAGCATTCTTCCCAAAAATGAATAGCCGGGATTATAGCCTTTATCAATATCATCAGTTAATAATCGACCGTGATCGATACGCATTGGTAAGGTTGGATTTTCTTTTTCAAATATTCGAATGACTTCGATAATTTTTCCTCTGCCTTCTAAATGATGAGCTTCGATGAAATCTCCGTTTTCGAAAACATTGGTGCTTCTGAGGTGAACGAATTTTGTACGGGAAGCGTATTTTTGAGCCAATTTCGGAACGTCGTTTTGGAGTCCCGCGCTTAAAGAACCTGTGCAGAAAGTCAGCCCGTTGTGGGGATTGTCGACGGCATTTAAAAACCAATCGATGTCTTCTTCACAAGTCACAATTCTTGGTAAACCTAATAAAGCAAACGGTGGATCATCGGGATGTACACACATTTGGATATTCCATTTTTCACAGATAGGCATTATTTTTTCGAGGAAATATTTCATGTTTTGACGAAGTTGGTCTTTATCAATTCCGTCATATAAAGCCAATAAACTTTTAAAAATAGCTACCGGGTTTTGATCGCCTTCTTTAATATTTCCGTTGACGAAGCCTTGTGTTTTAACGATAATTGAATCAATTAAATCGCTTTTTTCCTCTTCAGTGATTGTCTTTTTTAATTCTTCAACTTTAGCAAGAATTTCAGGAGTATAGTCTTTTTCTGCTCCTTGTCTTTCTAAAATGTAAATTTCAAAATAAGCAAATTTGGCTTTGTCAAAATATAAAGATGACGAACCGTCTTCCCATTGATGAAAAAGATCGGTACGCGCCCAATCGAGAACGGGCATAAAGTTGTAACAAACGGTTGTAACTCCTGCTTTTCCTAAGTTTTCAAGACTTTTAATGTAGTTTTCGATCAATTGATCTCTATTTTCATCTCCATATTTTATAGATTCGCTTACGGGAAGGCTTTCTACGACCGACCAGCGAAGTCCGAAACTTTCGATATAATTTTTATATTCATTAATGGCTTCCAAAGACCAGATTTCTCCATTCGAAACGTCATGAAGCGCCGAAACAATGCCTTCAACACCGATCTGACGAAGCATATTGAGTTTAATCTTATCTTTTTTACCAAACCAACGCCATGTTTTTTCCATAATTTTTGATTTTTAAATTTTATCTAAACTTTTTTGAATATCTGCTTTAATAATATTTTTTTAACGCAAAGTCCGCAAAGTTTTTTTTTTTATTTTTAAGCATCTTGTTCATTAAACAAAGCAGGCGGGAATGAATCGCCCACTTTGTTGCTGATATGAATGTAAAAATTTTATTTTAAAATCTATCTAATATCCGGGATTTTGATAAGCTGCCAATTCTGAAGAACTCATATCCATGGCATCCATCTGTCCTTGAGGGATCGGTCTTAAATACAGATAATTCGGTATATTTCTGGTGTACGTCTGAGCGGTATGATTTCCCACTGCTGTTCCGCCAATGCTGTATGTTTTTGCGATATCACTCCATCTTTGGGTTCGTACCAAATCAAACCATCTGTAACCTTCGCCATAATATTCTCTTGATCTTTCAGCTAAAATATAGTCGATTGTAATGGTTGAAGGCGTTGCAGCGATCATTGCACCACTGTTATCTTCTATTTTTGCTACATTTCCGTTGTTGTCCCAACGCCATTTTCCGGCTCTAGCTCTGATCACATTAAGTAAATCTCTTGGGCTCATTGCTCCGGAAGCTCCTTTTACCGCTGCTTCTGCTGCTATGAAATAGAATTCTGAGAATTTTGCAATAGGAAACGGACGTGTAATTCCTCCATTTGGCTGTCCAAGTCCAGTTCCGTTATCGGTTCTGTAGGTTCCTATTTTCCAAAGATTTGGATAGGCGTATCTGCTGATTCCGCTTGGAGCGATCACATAATCTGCTCTTCCCGGAAGAACACCTGCGCCGACATTGCTTTTGTAAACTGAATTAGAATAATCAATAGTTTGTGCCGGATCGTCATTTAAGAACGTAAGAATCGCGCTTCCCGGCTGTACAGGTAATCCGTTGGCATTGTATAATGTTGGCGTTGAAATTCCGGCTTTGTTCCAGTTTCCGCGGAAAGTTGTTACAAAAGTACCGTCATATCTTGAATCCTGCGTTTTATTAGCAAATGTATTTTTCACCACTTCAATGGTTGGAGCCATCGTTTTCCAAGGTCTTCCGTAAGCCTGAGCAGCTTCTCTTTGTACAGTTCTGATAGGAGAACCTGTCCATAATGGGCTTTGAGAACTTTCAAGAAACGTATAATCCCAAGTCGTCATCCAAACTGCAAAATTTCCGGGAGAAGATCCTGTGTTGTAGGAATGGCTTGATCCATCATAATATTCGCTTGATTCTGTGTGATCTGCATAAAGAAGCATTTCCTTATTTCTATCATTTTGAGCTAAATTCACATCATAATACGTTGACTGTAAACCGTATGCTCCCGGTGCATTGATGCCTTCCAACGCAATATCATAAGCTTGTTGGAAATACCATTGCGGATTGTGACCGTTGGGATCTACTCTATCCGTCTGAGGATAGGTCGGAATTCCGTTTGGATTCTGAAGCCACCATCCATAAGTAAGATAAGCTTTAGCCAAAAACAATCTTGCAACAGTTTTCGTAACTCCGCCTGTAACACGAGCGCCAACAGGCAGATCCTGAACAGCTTTTATTAAATCCGGAAATATTACTTTAGTATAAACCTCAGAAACTGTATTTCTTTTTGAACCTCTGAAAGTACTGATATTGAAAGTCAATTCTCCTGAACCCAAGTCTAAAGGAACTCCTCCAAATGTCTGAGCCAACATAAAATAATCAAATGCTCTGAAGAATCTTGCTTCTGCAATAATAGCATCCGAGACACCAACTCCAGAACCTTTTTGAATAACTCCGTTGGCGGTATTGATATTTCTGAAAGCATTATTCCACAAAACATCGGCACGGCTGGAAGAAGGTGTTAAATTTCCCGCTCCGGACATGTCCATATCCTTGAAATTATTGTCTCCGGCGTGACCGTAAGTGTATTCGTCGGTTCCTGTTTCGCAGGCATTTAACCAATATCCATTTCCGTAAATGTATCGTAAATGGGCGTACATCGAGGTAACTCCTCCTAAAACTCCTGATTCGGTCTCAAAATATTCCGGTGTATAAATATTTCTCGGTTCTTCTTCCAATATATCTGAACAGCTTGAAAGTACTACGGTGCATAGCAAAATTTTTGCGGCTGTATTTATTCTGAACTTTTTCATTTGATTAATTTTTAGAATGTTAAGTTTAAACCAATCATATAGTTTCTAAGAGACGGTGTATTGGTTCCGATGGTTAAGAATCTTGATGGAATCTCGTTGCTTACCGCCTGATTTTCGTTCCCGTAGGAATTCGTTTCCGGATCCATTCCTGAAGCTTTATGATAAGGAGAGAAAAATACAAATGGATTGGTGACTGTTGTATACAATCTCATTTTGCTGATTCCCGCTTTTTTGAACACTCCCTGCGTGAAATTATATCCCAAAGTAATCGTTCTGATCTTAAGATATGAAGCATCAAAATAAGCTAAAGTACTTCCATATCTTGGATTATTATTGCTTTGATAATGTCCCGGTCTTGGGTAATAGGCATCGGTATTTTCGGGAGTCCAGTAATCAACGTCTACGTTGTTTCTTCTTCCGCTTAACATATTCAGATAACCTGTATTTCCGTACAATGTGCTGATCAAAATACCTCCGCTTTTGAAAGCTCCAACAATGCTTAGATCAAAGTTTTTGTATGCCAATCTGGTATTAAATCCACCCTGAAAATCAGGATCTGTATTTAAAATCTGTCTGTCTTCAGCGTTGATAGCTCTCACAGGCGATCCATCTGGATTATAAGCTCCTGTATATAAAACTTTAATGGAGCCGATTGCTTCTCCCGGAATATTGGTAGGTTCCAGAATATTCATATAAGGATCACCTGCCTGCCACAATCCTGTA
This sequence comes from Chryseobacterium glaciei, assembly GCF_001648155.1. Lineage (NCBI taxonomy): Bacteria > Pseudomonadati > Bacteroidota > Flavobacteriia > Flavobacteriales > Weeksellaceae > Chryseobacterium > Chryseobacterium glaciei. Next base: position 58,186 of record NZ_CP015199.1, read on the forward strand.
TACTGATAATCATAAATTGAATTGATTGAACTTCCCACAAACCACCAGTTGGCAACATCTCTTGTAGCTCCCGAAGACAATGAGGTAATTTTATTTTTGTTTGAATAAAAGTTCACCCCGAAATCCCATGAAAAACCATTTGGATTACTGATAATCGCTCCATTTAATGATATTTCAATTCCTTTATTGCTTGTAGATCCTACATTTCCGGTGTAGCTTCCTACTCCAGAAGTTGCCGGTAATTTAACATCCAACAATAAATTTTTCGTATTCGTTGTATAATATTCTACCGTACCTGTTAATCTATTGCCGAACAATCCGAAATCCAACCCATAATTAAGCGTTTCCGAAAACTCCCAACCCAATTTTGAATTTGGCAGCGTAGAAACATAAGTTCCGATTGCATTGGTATTTCCAAAGTTATAAGGTTCTGTGGTTAAACGTCCAAAAGTAGAATAAGGAGCCACAGCCTGATTGGAAGTTTCTCCATATCCAAAACGAAGCTTTAAATTATTAATAACTTTTGAATCTTTTAAGAAATTCTCTTTAGCAACATTCCAACCCGCTGAAAAAGCGTTATAGATATTCCACTGATATCCCGGCGCCAATACTGAAGAAGCATCTCCTCTGATGGAAGCCGTAAACATATATTTTCCGTCGTATTCGTACATTACACGTCCCATCCAGGACTTAAGACCTCTTTTGTAATAGCCTTGATTATCAGGATTAATGGTAATTTCCCCCTGAGCGTGACCAAGATTGTAAAACTGAAACTGATCCGTCGGAATATCTCTTGCCGTGATGTATGAACTGTTAAATGTTCTCTGTTCCTGAGACTGTAAAGCAACGACATTTACTTTATGCTTGCTTGCAAAAGTTCTGTCGTACGTTAAGATATTTTCGTTTACCCAATGCGTCAATAAAGAATTTCCGATGGAAGCCGTGGATAAATTATTAGGCTCTGAGCTGAAAACTCCTTCTCCTGTGTAACTTCCTGTATTTGTCGTTTTAAAGTTTAAACCAACATTTGTTCTTAATGTCAAACCTTTCACCCATGGAATTTTAAATTCTCCGAAGAAATTATTATAAGAACTGAAAGAAATTGCTTTATCAATCCACGCATCTCCTAAATTTTCGATGCCGTCTCTTGTGTACACATATTGAGTATCTGCGGACATCACAATGCGCTCTTTTTGACTTCCATCTGCTCTGTAAGGATTCGCAACAGGAGTTGAGCTCAATGTATTGTAAAGCCCAAGATTACTGCCTTTATTTACTGTATAAGCATTGTTTGTCGTGATCCCAACCCGGAAATATTTACCCAAATCCTGATCTAGACTTCCTCTTAGATTAAATCTTTCAAAATTTTGTCCGGGAAGAACAGATTGCTCGTTGTAATAGCTCATTCCAAAGTTGTACGAACTTTTTTCAGTACCTCCGGAAATGCCAAGATCATGATTGGTAACGATTCCGTTTTTATACATTAAATCCTGCCAATCGGTATTGGTATCTCTTGATTCATCGGCTCCGTATTGCGTGAAAAGCCCGGCATCATCACGAAGTTTCATGAATTTTTGCGCATCCATCATCGGATATTTAGAAAAAACAGATGTAATTCCTGTATAGGTATTATAACTAAAGGTTGCTCTCTGATTTTTTCGCCCTGTTTTAGTTGTAATTAAAATTACTCCATTCGCTCCACGAGATCCATAAATTGCCGTTGCAGAAGCGTCTTTCAGGATATCCATACTCTGAATATCGTTCGGGCTGATATCTGCCAATGATCCCGGAAAAGGAATTCCGTCCAATACAATTAACGGATCGTTATCTGCCGTCAGAGAACGCGTTCCTCTGATTCTGATCTGCATCGGAGCTCCAGGTTTACTGGAAGTCTGTGCAATATCAACTCCGGCTATTCTTCCCTGTAATGCCTGACTCACATTCGCAGAAGGCACTTCTCTCATCACATCACCTTTCACAGAGGCTACAGATCCCGTTACGGATTCTTTTCTCTGTTTTCCATATCCTATTATAACAACCTCATCTATCTTCTTCTCTTTTTCAACAGTATCTTTTTTAACCTGGGAATACGCTAAGCCAGAAGGCAATAAAGCCATTGCAAAAAACAATGCAGCCTTATTTGTTTTGGCAAAATAAAATCGGTTCATAATTATTATTTTTAAAAATTAGGGTTGAATAAAAAGGCCGTTAGTAATGATCAATGTTGAAAATCCTTAGTGTTTAGCAGCCCTTTTACTGATATTAGATATACATGTTTACGATCGCTTCAAACAATTCCTGTTTTCCGCTTTTTGGCTGAGGTTCGCCTGTTTCGTGGGCGATTCTCTGAAGATCTTCCAATGTAAGATTTCCGGTTTCGAAAGCTTTACCGTTTCCGTTATCAAACGAAGAATAACGATCTGTTCTTAATTTTTTATAATCTGAATTTTCAAGAATATCGGCAGCGGCCAAAAGTCCTTTTGCGAAAACATCCATTCCGGAAATATGAGAGATAAATAAATCTTCCGGATCGGTAGAATTTCTTCTGATCTTCGCATCAAAATTAACTCCGCCATTTCCTAAACCTCCCGCCGGAAGAAGCACCAACCAAGCCTGAACCATATCATAATAATCGATCGGGAACTGATCTGTATCCCAACCATTCTGATAATCTCCGCGGTTTGCATCGATACTTCCTAAAAGTCCTGCATCAACAGCAGCCTGAAGTTCATGTTCGAAAGTATGACCCGCCAATGTTGCATGGTTTACTTCGATATTTAATTTAAAATCTTTATCTAAACCGTAATGTCTTAAAAATCCGATTACCGTTTCAGAATCGTAGTCGTACTGGTGTTTTGTAGGCTCCATCGGTTTTGGTTCAATTAAAAAAGTACCTTTAAAACCTTGCTGACGGGCATAATCACGAGACATTGAAAGAAAACGTGCCAAATGATCTTTTTCACGCTTCATATCTGTGTTTAAAAGGCTCATGTAACCTTCTCTTCCGCCCCAGAAAACGTAATTTTCTCCACCAAGAGCGATTGTTGCATCAATAGAATTTTTAACCTGAGTTCCGGCACAAGCAACTACGTCAAAATTTGGATTGGTAGAAGCTCCGTTCATGTATCTTTCATGTGTAAAAACGTTGGCTGTTCCCCATAAAAGCTTGATTCCCGTTTCCTGTTGTTTTTGTTTTGCATATTCAACAACAGCCTGAAGATTTTTTTCGTAATCTTTCCAATTGTTGGCAGGATCTACCAAGTCAATATCGTGGAAACAGTAATATTGGAAACCTATTTTAGACATAAATTCAAAACCTGCATCCATTTTTTGCATTGCTCTGGAAACCGCATCATTTCCTGCATCCCAAGGGTGGTGAATTGTTGGTCCTCCAAATGGATCGCTTCCGTTTGCGCATAGCGTGTGCCACCAAGCCATTGCAAAACGTGTCCAGTCTTTCATGGGTTTTCCCATAATTATTTTTTCAGCGTCATAATAGCGAAATGCCATTGGATTTCGGCTTTCTTTACCTTCAAATTTGATTTGATCTATTCCCGGAAAATATTCCTTAGTGTTTGTTAAAGTGCTCATATATTTTGTTTTAATTTTTGATTTAATTTTAAAATTTGTTGTAGGAATTCCCTGCTCACTGATTTTGAAAAGTCAGTAAGAACAATGGAAAGATCCGTTGTAAGGTGGATTATACTATTTCATTAAGATGCTTTGTCCATCTTGAGTAGGCTTCTAAATATTGATCTCTTTTTTCGTGTTCAGGCTCGATGACGGCAATTTTTTCAAGGGAAGAAAAGGCTTCTTTAGAATCAACATAAAAACCTATTCCCATTCCGGCAGCTCTTGCGGCTCCTACAGCTCCGTCTGTATCGTAAAGCTCAATCACCGCATTACTCACACTGGAAAGCGTTTGACGGAAAATCGAACTTAAAAACATATTGGCATTTCCTGCGCGAATCACCTGAATATCCATGCCGATATTTCTCATGATATCCATTCCATATTCGTAGGAAAATACGATTCCCTCCTGCGCTGCGCGAAGAATATCTCCTTTTGAGTGGATATTAAAATTAATTCCGTGCATCGAACAGCTTGTATCTTTATTTTCTAATACTCTTTCTGCTCCGTTTCCGAAAGGAATGATGCTTAAGCCTTTAGAACCGATGGGTGAAAGTGAAGCCAAATCGTTCATATCTCCGTAAGAAGACAATGAGGTCGCAAAATTGTGTTTTAACCAAGAATTTAGAATTCCTGTTCCGTTGATGCATAATAAAACGCCTAATCTTGTCTGTTCCGGAGTGTAATTAACGTGTGCAAACGTATTTACTCTTGATAATTTATCATATTCAAGCTGATCTAAAACCCCATAAACAACACCTGAAGTTCCTGCTGTAGAAGCAATTTCCCCCGGATTGAAGACATTTAATGACAATGCATTATTCGGTTGATCTCCCGCTCTGTAAGAAATCGGCGTTCCTTCTTTTAAGCCTAATTCCTGAGCAGCTGTAGCTGAAACAGTCGCCTGAATCCCAAAAGTCGGGATAATTTCAGGGAAAAAGCTTTTCGGAATCCCATAATAATTGATGACATCTTCTGAGATACAATTGTTTTTAAAATCCCAGAAAATTCCTTCTGATAAACCTTCAATCGTCATTCCAATTTCACCTGAAAGTCTCATGGCGATGTAATCTCCCGGAAGCATTATTTTATCAATTTTTTCGAAAATTTCGGGTTCATTTTCTTTAACCCAAGCTAATTTTGACGCGGTAAAATTTCCAGGAGAATTCAATAAATGCGATAAACATTTCTCTTCTCCAATTTCCTTGAAAGCCTTTTCACCATACGGAACAGCACGGCTGTCGCACCAGATAATCGAAGGTCTTAAAAGGTTTTGATCTTTATCTACCAAAATCAAACCATGCATCTGCCACGTAATACCAATTCCTTTGATATCCTCTGCATTGATACCGGATTCATGCATGACAGCTTCGTGAGCCAGCTTTAAATTCAACCACCAATCAGTAGGGTTTTGTTCTGCCCAACCGGGATTTACAGCAGTGATTTTCATCTCTTTTTTAGGAGAAAAATCTGATGCAATAATTTTTCCGCTGGATGCCTCAATGAGACAAACTTTTACAGATGAACTGCCAATGTCATATCCTAGTAAATACATAATTTCAAAAAAGGTATTATTTTATTAGTCTGGTATTATTTTTCTTATAAATTTTAGCATCAAATCTGTAATATCTTGCAGCGCGATGCGAAACGTTGGTTTCTATCTCCTCCAACGGGATAATGTAACTGAACGATGAAATCTTCTTGTGAAAATTTTTAATATCAATTCGTTTTTCACTTAAAGCGCTATACAATTGATACAGCTGTCTTATCGTAAATCTTTTCGGTAATAATTCGAAAATAATTGAGAAGTCGGATTCTATCCATTTTCTGATCTCAATTAAAGATTCACTGATGATTTTATTATGATCAAATGGCAATGACGGAACTTCATCAATCGGATGCCAGTCTACCGTATCGTATTTCGTACTGTTAATCTTGTGGTCGATCTTGCAAAGAGAAAGATAAGCCACGGTAATGATCCTGTCTATGTGATGTTTATACTCTGTATCCATCCACTTTATATCATCCTGATTACTGGCCCGTAACGGATCTGCAAAACATTTGAACTGTTTAAGAACCATTTTCTTAATACCAGTTAATTCATGAAGCACGCGTTGAGCTGCATCGTCTACATCTTCATCGCTAAGTATTAAACTACCCGGCAACTTTCTTTGTCTTTCGGCAGGCACATCGTCCATGCGACGCTGTACCAATAAAATGTTCAGTCGATTTTCAAGGTCGAAACCAAAAACAACACAGTCGACAGAAACATACGTATGAATAAAATTCGGACTCATTTCTATGTTAACATTTACGTAACATGACAAATATAAAAATTCAATCGAGATAAAAAAATAAAATTATCACTACCTACTGCTTATCAACATATTACATATCTATTTTCTATGATAACAATACCATAAAAAATATGATAAGGTTATCGTAAATATGATGATATATTTTTACAAAGAGATTCAGAAATAGACATTTAGATTAAAATAAATTAAGCCTAAAATAAATTTATATTATCATTAAAAATATGATAAGAAAATCAAGAAAATATTTTATTTTTTTGAAAATATTTTCATAATATTCCTCTTTTTGCTATAAAAATGACAGTAAATGATTGAAAAATTTCACCATTTTCATTATCAAAGCTTAGAATTTTATCAAAACGAGAAAATAATAGAATGAAGAATAGGATAAAACAACTTATTTAAGAATATAAGTTTAACTATGAATAGATACTTTTAATAATAGATGATTTTTTTAACGTTAAGACGCAAAGATTTTCTTTAATAATTGAGAATATTTTTCGTTCGCAGAGTCGTTTGACTACGTCGAATCTTCGATTTCACTCAGCAAAGTTGAACTTTGTATGGGGTGAGCAATTACGGACAATTTAATTAATTTTTATAAAATCTTAATTGAAAATAAATCTTATTTAGTCTAAAAATAAAATTTATTATGTTAACAAATTTAATCTCTACTAAGTGATAAATTATGTAATTTTAATACAGAAAAAATTCAATTTAAGCCTTATCTAGACTGATTTTAAATAACATTAAGGAGATATAAATTAAGTAGAAATACTGAAATTAAAACAATTTCAACTCTTTACATTTGAATAAACAAAAACTGATAATTATGGCAAATGAGCAATGCTTCAAAAAATAAAATGATAATTGTCATTTAAAAAACTTTAACCATCAAAATTTAAACGAAATGATTATTAACAAAATCCTCAACGTCGATGATTACTACTACGACGTGTTTATGGCGATTTCAGGAACTCTTACCGGATTTTCTGCGAACGAACTGCAATCCACCGGTTTGGCGGAAACCTATTACAAACATATTTTAGGTCAAATCGAAACCGCAACATTCTTAGAATTTTTGAACGTTTCAAAATCTATCCTTGAAAATTCTTTCAGTCAGGATCAATTAAGAAATGCCATTCAATCCGAAATTATGGCAGATCCGGGAATGCAGGATATGTCAAACAATATCATCACAATGTGGTATTTGGGAACCTGGGAAGGCACTTACGTGAATGAATTATCATACAAAGAAAGTTTGGTTTGGAACGTTATGCACGCACATCCACCGGGAGCAAAACAACCTGGTTTCAAATCTTGGGCGGTTCAACCTGTAAACAGCAACTCATGAGCAATATAGAATTCAAAAAAGACGTGATCATCGTAGGAACGGGGATCGCAGGATCATTGATCGCCAAACTTTTGACCGATCATGTTTTTGACACAGAAAAAGGCAAAATGGTTTACCGTGCAGAAGTTGATCATCCTGAAAACGTAAGAGAATTATCAATTTTAATGTATGAAGCTGGACTGGAAGCCGGATTAGAGCTGGACTCATCGTCATCATTGACAACCTACAACGAGTACATCCGTAAATTTTACATGGAGGAAGCCAAAGTTCCGAATTCTCCTTACCCGAATTTAAAACAGGCTCCATCACCGGACGTTTTGGATATGGAAAAAATCATTCCTCCGTTTCCGGATAAAAAAGGATATTTGGTTCAGTTTGGCCCGATGCCGTTTGCAAGTGATGCCATCAGAATCGGTGGCGGAACAACGCTTCACTGGCTGGGAACAACTCCAAGAATGCTCCCGAATGATTTTAGACTGACTGAAAAATATGGTATTGAAATCAATAAACCTGATTCTAAGGTTAAAACACCGATCAACTGGCCAATTGATTATGATGCTTTAAAACCATATTATGAAATGGCCGAATTTGAGATCGGTGTTTCAGGAAATGTTGCAGCACAGGAATATCCGATTTCGGAAAGTATGGAAGAGTATTACGGTAAAGACTATGTTTTTCCGATGGATGAAATTCCTCAAAGTTATATGGATCAAAAGATCATCAATGGTCTTGTAGGAACGAGTGTTCAATTAAATTTTGAAGAGTTTCCGTTGACGATGGTTCCATCTCCTCAGGGAAGAAATTCTACTCCAAATCCTGCATATGGAAAAGCAAAAATCATTAAAGCCAATTCTACAGATTCGGGATATAAATTATCATTAAATAATATTGAAAACGAAGAATACAAAGCGCTAGGCTCTGTCTGGAATCCCTACATGGGAGAACGTTGCGAAGGAAATGCTTCGTGTGTTCCGATCTGCCCCGTTCAGGCAAAATATAATGCGCTGAAAACGTTGAAAAAAGCGTTGTATAAATTCAATAAAAATGAAAATCTTCAAAAACATAAATTTATCAGCGTTCAGGCGCAGAGTGTTGTGTACAAATTGAGTGTTGACCAGACAGATCAGGAGAAAATTTCAAAAATTCATTTAAGAAGATATATTTCTAAAGAAAAAACAGATTTTGTGGAAGAAGTTGTTGACACCTCAGATTCAATTGTGATTCTTGCAGCCAATGCTTTTGAAAATCCGAAAATTTTACTGAATTCAAAATATACGGTTATCGAAAACGGACAAAAAGTTGAAAAAACCGTTGCCAACCGAAGCGATCAGGTAGGAAGAAACTTAATGGATCACATGGTAATGCTGACTTGGGGATTGTTCCCGGAACCGATTTATTCATACAGAGGTCCCGGTTCTACTACCAATATTTCGTCTTTCCGTGATGGTAATTTCAGAAGTGAATTTTCTGCGTGGATTTCTCCACTAGATAATTGGGGATGGAGCTGGCCAGCATTTTCTCCGGGATCGGATATTTCAGAGTTTTTGGGACAAGGTCTTTTTGGAGCTAAATTAAAAGAAGCTTTGGCTTACAGACTTTCAAGACAGGTTTTATTCCATTTTGAGATCGAACAATTACCGAATCCGAATAACAGAGTGACAATCAACGATCAATATCTGGATGCTTTGGGAATTCCCCGTCCTGTCATTAATTATGAACTGACGGAATACGAAATGAAAGCTATGGAACAGGCAAAATTAGCTTCGGATCAAATGTTTAAAAGGCTGAATATCGAAGATTTCACCAAATATACCGAAGCAGACAAAAACACTTTCATCTATAATAACGTAAGATATTCTTATAACGGAGCCGGCCACATTGTAGGAACTCACCGAATGGGCGACAATGCAGATGATTCTGTAACCAACAGCTATTGTAAATCTTGGGATCACCCGAATTTATACATCATTGGCGCAGGAAATATGACAACTTTGGGAACTTCGAACCCTACTTTAACCTTATCAGCATTCACAATTCGTTCGGTAGAATCTATTTTGAGTGATTTAGAAAACAAATTTAAAAACTGAAACCATGAGACAAAGATTAATCAATAAATCAGAACCAGAACAGATTTTATTAAAAGGTTCTTTCGACAAAAACACCCTTGTTGAAGAAGCAATTTCTTTACATTCTTTATTATTCGATACAAAAATTAGCAAAGAAGATTGGCTAGAAGGATTGAAATTTCATAGTAAAACTTTAACCAACTTATTATTGAATAATCAGATCAAAGAATTTAATGATTATTTAAGTTCACAGTTCGGATCAGTTTTACAGGAAATAAGTGTTGATAAATTAGAAGTAAAAACAGTTACTCCAACAAAGAAAAGTGGATTGCTAAACATGAATTACCGTTCTGCTTTACAAGACCTTTTGCAGACGGCGATTCTTATTGAGCATTCAACAATTCCACCTTATCTTACGGCTCTGTATTCCATTAAAGATGGGACAAATTTATTGGCTTCACAAATCATCAGAAGCGTTGCCGTGGAAGAAATGCTTCACATGATCATGGTTTGTAACGTGATGAATGCTGTAAATATTCAACCTTCCGTAAACAGACCTCAAAACTACCCTACTTATCCGATGAAATTGCCTATGAATGTTGATTTCTTTGTAGGATTGGAAACATTTTCTACGAACAGTATCGCCACATTTATCGCGATTGAAAGCCCGAGCAGTCCTTTGGTAAAAGCTCCGATATATGATCATATTGAAGAAAATCAGTCATTGCTTAAAAGTGCATCAGTAGAAGAAAATAACTTCTGGACTTTAGAAAATATGAAAGGTTTCATCATGGAAAATGTTCACACGATTGGTGAATATTATGATGTTTTATTCTTTTATATTGTTGTTTTCCAAATCATTGCTTATTACAAAGCCAACGGAAAATTACCTCAAACATTTGAAGAATTAAATACAGGAGGAATTTTCACTGGAAATCCGGCAAAACAAATTCGTCCGGAGCAATATTACGGAAGCGGCGGAAAATTACACGCGGTGGAAGCTTTATCAGGCGTAATTGCTGTTTTTCAAGAAATTAAAGGTCAGGGCGAAGGTGCGGATGATACTATTTTTGATGTTGATCCTTCTCAGTTTGAAGAAGGAATGGAATTAGCGCATTATTTCAGATTTAAAGAAATTTTCCATGAACATTATTATTTGGATGGAAACTATAAACCTTTTATGGATGAAAACGGAATGATGCCTGTCACCACTCCACCTGTCGGAAAAGCACTGCCTGTAGATTGGAACGCTGCTTATCCGATGAAACCAAACCCGAAAATGGCAGATTATCAGTCGAATCCGCAATTGTATGCGCAAGGAAAAGCATTTAATCAAACCTATAAAAATTTATTGGATGCGATTCAGGCTGCTGTAGAAGGTGATGCAAAAGAATTAGAAAAATCAATCATGTATATGTATGCTTTGAAAGAACAGGCGTTCGGATTGATGAGCCAACCGTTGGATTCTCAATACAATGCAGGGCCAACTTTTGAATATCCAACAACTTAAATTTATTTAAAATTTTAACCACAAAAGAGACAGAAGATTAACACTTAAGTTATTTAAGTTCATTTATTTATCTGCAAATAAGAACACATAAGTTTTTAAAAATCATTGATTTTATGCTTTGATGAACTTTTGATTTCTAAATAACAGTTTTAATAAATCAATAAGAGCTTTTGCTTCTTTTGCGGTTAAATTTTAAAACAACTTCATTAATTAATAACCATAAAAACAATATACCATGCTTAAAAGAAAAAAGGACAGTCTTGAAGGGAGTCAATTACTCCGTAAGAGTTCAGATGAAAGTCAAAAAAGCTATCTCGCCAATCTGATGAAAGATTACTCGAAACTTTTGATTGATGATCCCGTGAGACCTTTTAGAGAAGAAAATTTACAGGAAATTGCAAACAATGTAGATTATGGTGTTTTAGAAGCACTTAACGGAACATGGGTAAGTTATAATGCTAATTACAATAAAAATATCGGCCGTCCATCATTAGGAAGTGGAATTCACACGACGATTATGCCTTCTCCAGGAACCAATCAAAATACAATTCCAGGAAAATTTAGTTTTGATACTGAAGAATATATCGAAAAATTAACATTCGAAATCGTTCCCGGTGGTGTTCGTAACCGTGGTGGTGCAACGGAATTATTTTGTGGTGCCGTAAAATACGATCAAACCATTAAAAGTGTAAATAAAGTAGAAGGAAATCCAAATTTACAATACGCCGGAATTCACGAAGAAAACGGAATGTATCTTTGGCTAAGTGACGTTTACAATTACGCTGCAACTGAAGAAACCATCAAAAGAGACCGTGGAATTCATGCCTTTTCTAATGAAGATTTTGAAAAATACGGATATAAAGGAGAATACAGAAACGAACCTTTGGTTGAGGTAAAAGATGAACAGGGTAATTCTTCTTACATTCTTTTAAGTGAATTAAAAGAAGGACAGCAATATTATCAAATCATTCCGGCGCAAGAAATAAAGCCAATGGATGGAATTAAAGGACCTTATTTTATTCCTGATTATTCGATCTCAAGAAGTGGAGTTATCCCTCACGGAAGTACGATTACGGTATTGGGAGATATTACCCCTGAGAGTAAAGATAATAAAGTATATTACCTTAGAGACGGCGCTCCGCAATTCCCTACTGGTCTTGCAACTTGGGATCCTCCTCATCTTGCTATCTCACCAACAATGGGAGGTGCGGGAGGTGCTATTAACCTTGACGAACCGGCTCCGGCATGGGTTCACCAGACTTTAACTGATGAAACCGACCCTGGTTCAAACAAAATTTATACGCAGAGAATATTGGCAAATGAGTTATATCCTTATTGTGTAAGACCGGATATGAGATTAAGAGACACATTGAGCGGACAAAATGTTGCCAATTATGTACTTGTTCAATTATCATCAAAAATGCAAACTGGAGCGCAAGGCGGAATTCTAAATGTTCCTTTTGTTAATCGTTTTGTACCCACCGTTGAAATAGATTTTAATCTTTGGATCGAAACTGTAATTGAAGATGGAAAAGAAATTCTTCAGTTACAATACGAGCAAATTATATTTTTCGAATTTGATTTTGGAAACGATGGTGGTACAACAAGCTGGCCACACATTCAGGTAAATACGCTTCGTAAAATCGAAGATATTCCTGCAGACCAGAGAAAAATAATCGAACAGGAATTTTTCAATGCACCTCCTGCAATGAACATGACAACAACTGCTGCAGTTTCTGAGCGCATTGCCAATCCACCTTCAGGATGTCCTTATCATAAAGAATAAAATTTTGATTTAATCTTATTAATTCAAATAAACACTACTCAACCTTATAGGTTTCAGAAACCTATAAGGTTTTAAATAAACAAATTAAACTTTATTTTTTATTAGAAGCAATTTCCTGCTTTCCACTATATCTTTTTAGTTACGGCCTCCGCTTCGCTCCGGCCGCAACCAAAAAGGATGTCGTTACAATCAGGGCTATGGCTGTAGTCTTTTATTTAAATATCCACGAAGCTTGTCATCCTCTAAAGATCTAAATATAGTATTAGAAAAGTTTAGAAAGATCGGAGCCTAGATGCTTCCAGCATGACAAACATACTGGAAAACATAGCTGAAAATATAAGTTTAAAACAAATTTAAAAAACTAAAAAACCAATTTATCATGAGCAATCAATTACCTCCAATTCCTTCAGGATTTGGATTACCATTCTATTACGCAACCCTTTTCAACATTGAGGTTGCCTTTCTTGTTGATCGCGAAAAAGTTTTAAAATACCTTGAAAATACAGGACTCATCGTCGCAGATTTCGATGGAAAAGCTTTGGTAAGTTTTAATTTTCAAAATTATACCGGACAGTTTCCCAACGGATCTAGCACCACTCAGGAAATCGAGTTGAATATCGTTTCTTACCCTGAATCTCAAAAAGATACAGTCGCTTTTGTAACTGCGGAAGAATATCTTCGCGGAGAAGAACAGACAAAATTAATGGGACACAAACGCGTTTGGGTTCCTTGTGACGCAGATATGGCAATCAAAGCTGGAATAGAATTGTTTGGAGAACCGAAATTTAAGACTTCATTTACAACTAATCTTCCTTCATTAAACGTTCCCGGTCAAAATACCTGGACGGTGACTTGTAATGATCCAACTGACAGTACAGAATCAATTTTCACTTGTGTTGCAGATGTTGCGGATTTAATCCCTGAAATGTCGGCATTCTCTCCTATCACGGAATATGGAAAATTTGAAAATAAATTAATCGGTTGCCGTTGGAATATTCTTCAACCAACAAATCTTCACTTTTTAAACTCAGAAGAAAGCAAAAAACGAGTACAAATGACTTATGGAAATTCTGATCATCAAATGAAAGCCGATATGGAGTTTTTGATCGGAGATTCATCGGCTTTTGCAGTTCGTACAAGCATGTCGGCTCCGGCTGCAATCCAGACGAGAGCTTATTATATTTAATTTAAATTAAAAACTTTTAACCTTAAAAACTAAAAATTATGAATCTAGAAAGCAAAATGAGAGGATTAACATTAGGAGCACAAGTCCTTCCTCTTGAAAAAGTTTCTGCCTCAGATCTTGGCGCTTTGGCTCCACTTGTAGGAACCTGGAAAAACGTTGATGTTCCCGCAACGGCTATTTCAGCGGGTTGGAATACCATTTCTGTTCCCGGACAGGATAAAGGATTTGTCTTTGAAGTCATTCCTTACACAGAAACATTGACTTTCAATCCGGTTGTTGTACAGGCCGGAAATCGTGGCCCTGTCGTGAACGGACAACAAGTAGAGCAAATGATCTTCGGTCTTTTGTATGAGCAGCAAATTATAAGCGCATGTGACAGTAGTTTTTGCAACGAACGTGGTTTTCCTGCAGGATCAACGATTCATGTTGAGACAGGATTATTTTTAAATTTAGGTCAGCCCAACGGAGGTTACACGATTGCCCGCATGTCAACTATTCCTCACGGAAATTCATTATTGGCTCTTGGAAGCTCCATTGAAGTGGGTAATCCGGGAACAGATTTCTTTAGTCCGGCTTCTTCAATTCCAACTTTATTGAATGGTGACAGAATAACTCAACTTGGTTATTCGGATCAAATTATCGGAAATCCGCAGTTTGCACCGTTCAATCAGGTCAATCCAAATGCTTTCCTTCAATCTACACTGGAAGCTTTAGTAGGAACAGGCGGAGTGAGTAATATGACTGTTATTCAAATGTCTACCGACACACCGGAAGCCAACGGAGGAATTTTGAATATTCCGTTTATCCAGACTAACGTAAACGCTACAAAAATGGATGCAACCTTCTGGATTGAAGATATTGTAGACAGCACAGGAAATCCTAGCCAGGTATTGCAATATTCACAAACGATCAATCTGGTTTTTCCTGCTACAGGATCTGCACAGCCTGTTAACTGGCCTCACGTTACGGTCAATTCAATGGTAAAAGTACCTGAAACAATGGAACTGCAACAAAAGTTTCAAAGTTTAGATGTAATGGAAGGATTAGATGTGACGCAAGGTCTTACAGAAAGTTAATTTTAATTTTTAAATACTAAACCTCTGGATTTAATTCGGAGGTTTTTAGTTTTAATCTAGCAGCTTTCGATTTTTCTTTCTTTATTTTCCTGAAATCCCAAGGTGATATTGCGTTTTTATCTGCCCATAAACCACGTTTCTTTTTCTTTGCTAAAATTTCATATTCTTTTAACTGAAGATTTTTAGAAGCTTTAAAATACCACCATCCATAACCAGATTTGATGATTTCCGCAGAAAGATATTTGTCATCATCATAAAATATTTTGGCGATCGTTCTTCGGTATCTGTCTTTTTTGATTCTGTAAAATATAACATCTTTCCCAAAGACTTTTGAACTCGTAAATTGTTTTGCATTGTTCCCAAAAGGCTGATTCTTTTCGGGACAATCTACTTCTGCCAAACGTAAGGTTTCCTGAGTTTTATCTGCCAATAAAGCAACAACAGTATCTCCATCTTTTATGCCAATAATTTTTGCCTTGATTTGAGAAAACACCCACATAGACGCAAAAAACAGCAATACGCACATCATTTTTTTCATGAGTACAATGATAAGAACTTTAAATGGAAAATTCAAAAACCTTCAAATTAAAATTTGAAGGTTTTGCTTATTAATTATTTTTTTTTAACGCAAAGTCCGCAAAGTTTTTTTAACCAATGATTCTGCTGATTTTTAAGTTCGCAAAGGCGTTTGACTTAGCAAAGTTCACAAAAAATTTCATTATTACTTTTCAAATATTGGAAGTTCAATTCCTGAAAGCATCATTTTATATTGTTGAAGCTGATCATTAATTGTATTTAATTCTGATTGAAAGAAATTTGATTGACTAAACAGATTTTCATAATATGAAATTCCCTCAAAAAGATTTTCTTTAAAGGTTTTCCATTTCTTATCCTGTGATTTGGTAACTGTTCCTGAGAAATCGGCAATCTCTTTTTTTAAGTGATCGACATACATTTTTAGTTCGTTAATGAACATATTCGGGCGATTATTGTCGGGAAGAATATTGGTATTTCCGTAAATATGCTGTACCATCTGCGAAAGAGAAACTTCTTTATCGAAAAAAGCAAGATTAGGCCCCGGACAAATCACGACACCTTGTTTTTCTCCTTTTATTTCTAGCTTTTGTTCCATATAAGCAGCATTCACCAATCCGACACATAAACATGCTTTTTCTATGATTTCTTCTTTTCTTTTTTGGAATTGTTCCGGCGTTATCTCTTGTTTTTCGGCTTGTAAATTTTCAAGTTTAATATCTTGATACTTTTTTGATGCTGTACAAATTCCTTCTGATGAAAACTCTTTACTCAGAGCCAATAATTTTTTAGGACACGAACTTCCGTAACGGTTTTTATTATTTTTGTTTTGTCTAAAAATTTCGTTGGACGTTCCTCTCACAGTATTAAAAGGCACTCCCAAAGGCGAAAGATTACTTAAATAAAAATCGTTTTCTTTAGATTTTAAAAGTAATTTTCTTGTTTCATCATCCACTGAAGTTGCTTCCGGAACCAGTAAAAATGGTGAGCCCCAACCCACACTATTTACGTTATAGGTTTTCATTAAAAAATCATGTTCCTCTGAAGTTCCTACTCCACCCTGAACGGTGATTTTCATTTCTAAAGGCTCAGAAACGGTAATTTTCCCTTTTTGTTGTAAAGCATTGAGCATTAATGAATGTGCAGAATCGATCAGTTCGTTTTTCTTTTGTTTGAATTCTTCCATGATTGGGCCAAGCAACAAACCTTCGGTAGCAAAAGCGTGACCGCCACAATTCAAACCGGATTCTATTCTGTACTCAGAAACCCAAAGTCCTTTTTTAGCCAAAAAATTCCCTTGAATCATCGCAGAACGGAAATCACTCACTTTCAGGATAATTTTCTTTTTTAAAAAACCATTTTCATCAGGAAAAAAATCGTCAAATTCTTCGATATAACTGTATAAACGAGGATTCATCCCTGCGGAAAGTACCACTGAGGAAGATAATTTACTGTTGGCAAAACCACGCAAAGAAGCATGAGCATCATTATAAATTACAGGTAATTGCTCATTTTTTTTGAAGTTATCTTTATCAACTTTCGTCATGATATTGACATCTATACTCCCGGGAGCAAGATTTTTTTCAATAAAATGTTTAATTGAAGATGTAAAACTTTCCTTTTGATTCAGAAGATTTTGCAACCCGTTTTTCAGCTCTGATGTGTTAGGAAGCATATCCACAAAGTTCATCAAAGCGGTTTTGTTTTTCGCAATTTCTTCTTTGAAAGCATCAAACTTTTCATTGACGATATCATCCACCATGTCCAGATAAGCAGTAATTCTTTTGGCACGGTAGTCGTCTATTTTTGTTGAAATACTTGAATAATTCAAATTGAATTTTTCATTATAAAAGTTTTTCATTTTCTCTATAATTTCATCATCAATTATAGAAACAACGGAAGAAATTCCGTATTGTGCGACACGGATAGGACTGTCTATCGTATACGCTAATCCCATCACAGGAATATGGAAATTGTGTAAAGGTTTTTTGATCATTTTTATATTCATTAAAATAATTCTTGGCCTCTAAATTCCCATCAACTAATTCACTGTAAAAATATCAGTTTAAAATTAATTATGCATTAAATAATAATTGAATTTCTTGAAAATATGCTTAAAATCATTCTCTTTGAGGTTTTTTAACGCAAAGAGCGCAAGGTTTTCTTTGACTACTAACTGTTTTTAAGTTCGCGAAGGCGTTTGACTACGTCGAATCTTCGATTTCACTAAGCTAGGAGAGATATAGATACAAACCCCAACTGTTTTAGTCAGGGTATATAAGTTTTTATAATTAAAAATAAACCTTTAATGTCGCATCAATGCCTGTTAATAATCAAATAAAAACAGTGCAAATCGAAAATAAGTTCTTAAAAAATTAACTGCTCATTAAAAATCTAAACTTATTGATATTTTTAAGCGCGATTCCTGTTCCACGAACAACTGCTCTTAAAGGATCTTCAGCAACACATACAGGCAGTCCTGTTTTTTTGTGTAATCTGTCTGCCAATCCGTTTAATAAAGCACCTCCTCCGGCAAGATAAATACCTGTTTTGTAGATATCTGCAGCCAATTCGGGTGGAGTAAGAGAAAGCGTTTCCATCACAGCATCTTCAATTCTCATGATAGATTTATCCAAAGCTTTGAAAATCTCTTTATAATTGATCATGATCTCTTTTGGCTTACCCGTAATCAAATCTCTTCCCTGTACAGGAATGTCTTCTAAAGGATAATCCAGTTCCTCCAGTGCAGAACCTATTTCAATTTTTATTCTTTCGGCAGTTCGCTCTCCAATATATAAGTTATGATATGATCTTAAAAAGTAAGAAATATCATTGGTAAATACATCACCAGCAATTTTTAAAGATTTGTCACAAACAATTCCTCCAAGCGCAACAACAGCGATTTCGGTAGTTCCCCCACCTATATCAACAATCATATTTCCTTCAGGACTCTGTACGTCAATTCCAGCTCCAATAGCGGCTGCCATTGGTTCATAGATCAACTTTACTTCCTTGGCATTTACCTTCAATGCAGAGTCTTTAACGGCTCTTTTTTCAACTTCGGTGATTCCGGAAGGAATACAAATAACAATTCTAAGTGCAGGCTGAATAAACCTGCCTCTGATTCCCGGAATTTGTTTGATGAATTCCTTGATCATATGTTCCGAAGCGTGAAAATCGGCAATAACTCCATCTTTTAAGGGACGGATTGTTTTAATATTTTCGTGGGTTTTCCCTTGCATTAATTTGGCTTGTTCGCCAACTGCAATGGGCTTTCCTGTTGTTCTGTCTATAGCGACAATGGAGGGTTGATCAATAACAATCTTGTTATTATGTATGATTAGTGTATTAGCGGTTCCAAGATCCATTGCGATCTCCTGCGTAAACATATCAAATAACCCCATTTTATCGTTCTTTTATTATATTGCAAAGTACGGCTTTCTGTACGGATATAGATGTCGGGAAAATTGATAACAGAAGTTAAAGTTGTGTTAATCTTTTTTTAATATCTAATTTTTAATAATGCTAATTTTTATGCAAAGTTTGTTGAAATTTTTCATTTTAAGTTATATCAATTTATTCATGAATGTATTTTATCTCTTATAATTCACTTTATTATTTTTAATTTCCAAAATATAACTTACACAACAGTAAATAATTATCAATTATTGAAATAACACAGAAAACATTTTATCTGATATTCATAAAACTTATCTATTTTTAGCCCATCAAATTAAAAACTAAAATGAAGGCTAAAACTCCTTTTTACATTGCTCTCGTTTTCGGAATGATGGCAACCCCTTTTTCGGCACAAACAGACTCTCAATTAAAAAATGAAATATCTAAAGTAGAATCAGGATTGATGCCTGTTGTTCGGTTTGAAGGTGAACCTCTCTGGACTTTAGAATCCCGAATGAAATATTACAATGTTCCCGGAGTGAGCATCGCTGTCATTAAAAATTCTAAAGTGATCTGGAGCAAAACATACGGATTTGCAGATGTAGAATCTAAAACTCCTGTGAATTCCAACACGCTATTTCAGGCGGCATCTATGAGTAAACCAGTAAGTGCTTATGCTATGCTAAAAGAAGTGGAAATGGGGAAACTCGATCCAAATGCAGATGTAAATTCTTATCTAAAATCATGGAAAGTTCCTGAAAATGAATTCACAAAACAAAAGAAGGTAAGTCTCAAAAATATTGTCAGTCACACTGCAGGTTTTAGTGTGAGCGGATTTGCGGGTTACGAAGTTGGCCAACCTATTCCGACATTAGTTCAGGTTTTGAATGGACAAAGTCCCGCCAATTCTCAGGCAGTTATTGTCAATAAACTTCCAGGAACACCTTTTCGTTATGCCGGCGGTGGATATTGTGTGTTGCAACAAATGTTGATAGACCTCGAAGGAAAAGATTTCGCCTCAATATTGACTGAAAAAGTACTTTCACCTCTAAATATGAAAAACAGTACTTTCTCTCAACCCTTATCGGAAGCTCAAGCTCAGTTTGCAGCTACGGCTTATAATGAAAACGGAATTAAAGTTCAAGGGAAATACCATGTTTATCCAGAATTAGCTGCGGCAGGTTTGTGGACAACTGCAGAAGATTATGCAAAGTTTGTGATTGATGTTCAAAACACGCTGAGCAATAAAAGCCAGACAGTTATTTCTAAAAAAACAGCCGAGGAATTTACAACTCCGTTTATTGATCCATACATGGGATTAGGTATTTTTCTGGAAAATAGAAATGGTAAGGTCTACTTCACGCACGGTGGTTGGAATGAGGGTTTTTCCAGCAAATCTATAGGAAATAAAACCAGCGGTGACGGAATTGTAGTTTTAACGAATACCAACAAACCTGCATTTATTGAAGAACTTATCCGATCGGTTGCAAACGTTTATCAGTGGCCGAATTACGTGAATTCAATTAATAAAATCCTACCTACTACCGAAAAAGATTTTAGCAATAATATTGGTCGCTACAAATCTGACAAGTATGGTTTTTATAAAGTTTATCAGGAGAATGGAAAGCTAATGGCCATCAATAATACGGAAGCTCCAACAGAACTTATTAAAGTAGGTGAAGACACTTTTGCAATTCGGGATTGGGATTTTCAATTTAAATTTATAAAAAATAGTAAAACCGGAAAGAGGGAATTGATACAAATTCTGGGGGACAAGACCATAAGATCTAAAAATCCACAAATGAGTGCTAATGAAAAGACGCCTTTAGAGCTTATTTTGGAAGGTAATTTTGATAAAGGTTTACAATTATATAAAAAAGCAAAAACTGAAGATGCCAATCATAATCTGATTTCCGAAGGTTATTTAAATGGAGTTGGCTACGCTCTTCTTCAACAAAAGCAACCCAACAAAGCCATCGATGTTTTCCGAGTGAATACTCTACTTTATCCTAAAAGCGAAAATGTGTACGACAGTCTAGGAGAAGCCTATCTGGGAGCCGGACAAAAGGAAAAAGCCAAACAGAATTATCAAAAAGTATTGGAAATAAATCCTAAAAATGAAAATGCCGCTAAGATTTTAAAAACATTATAAAAGAAATTGCCTTCATTAATTTGGAGGCATTTTTTGTTTTAGAGCTTTTAATTCAGATTAAAATAAGCCAGTTTAAATTTTTTATTTAAACCACAAAAGATACAAAAGCTATGATTGAACTTTTTAAAATTTAGCCGTTTTAAAAACAAAAGCCCTCAAAAGATAAAAATCAAAGATTTTTAAAAACTTATGTGTTCTTGTTTGCAGTTCATCATGAACTTAAATAAGTAACATGTTCAGTCTTTTGTGCCTTTTGTGGTTTAAACAAGTTCAATAAAAAATCCCAACTTTCGTCAGGATTTCATTATTTTTTTTTCAATAAAAATATTTTCTATTCAATCACAATACTTCTCTTACTAACCGTATGTGCTGAAAAATATCCTAAAGCTCCGTTATTAATATTGCTTGGCGGATTGGAAGGTGTAACACCTCCACCAGGGCCACCATCTCCAGAAATCTGAAGAAGAGCGCTGTAATACGTGAAAATATTATTGTCGATACTCTGCATTTCAACATGAATGGTATCTCCTGCCACAACTAAAACATCATCCGGTTCATCACCATCATCGTTGGGAAGAAACAAAGGACGCTGATTCGGCAATCCGTTATTTACATTATCTGAAAAAACTTCGAATGTCTTTTTAGGTTTGTCATTAACTGTAAAATTAAATAAATAACGATTTCCTAATGCCTGAGGATCAGTGAAAACAGGTAAAAGTGTGTATGTTGTTGTCCCTCCAAACACAAAAGAATCCTGCGTTAATCCATCAAAACTTACTTCCTGAGGCATCGTACTTTGAGCCGTATATTCTTTTCCTTCTGCCTGAATTTTCAATGTATAAGTTCTTCCCATTACTCCGCTGAAAGCTGTGGTTTTATATTTTCCGTCGCTAACATATTGCAATGTTTCGGTCTGACCTGTATTATCGCTTAAAACAACCTGAGCATTGGTAACTGCAGGATATTGATTGTTTTCTGTAAAAGCCACAGATTTTGTTATTCTCACAAAATAAGGGCCGGGCTGATTGGTTATATTAGCTTCTATGACGATGTTTCCGCCTTTGTTATCAAGGTCTAAATCGATTTCTTTTTCGCAAGACGTTAATAAAAACAGGGATAATATGATAAAAAATGTATTCTTCATGATTTAAAATTTGAAATTGTAAGTGATGTTTGGTACCCAACGGAATAACGAAGTCTGCATAGCGCGGGTTGTTCCCGGATTGTTCGGATTATCTTCAAAAGTAATCGTGTAGGCATTTTCGCGACCGTACACATTATAAATTCCGAATGACCAAGAGCCTTTGAAACGTTTTGTAGATTCCGGCTCATAGGTTGCGCTCAGATCCATTCTGTGATAGGCAGGCATTCTGTCTGCATTTCGGTTGCTGTACTGGAAAATTGTTTGTCCGTTCAACTCATATTTTCCGGTTGGGAAAGTCACCGCATTTCCTGTGCTGTAAAGGAATAATCCTGAAAGTGACCATTTTTTACTCAACTCATAGGTTGCAACGATGGAAAGATCGTGGGTTTTATCCATTCTGGCGTTGTACCATTCATTATCGTTGATGCCGTCTATTTTTCTTTCTGTTTTTGATAAAGTATAGGAAATCCAGCCTGTCAGTTTACCGCTTTTCTTTTTAGCAATTAATTCTAAACCATAAGCTCTTCCTTTACCGAAAAGTAACTCACTTTCAACGTCTGCAGCGGTATCAAATGAGATTTGAGCCCCATTTTTAAAGTCGATCTGATTTTGCATTGATTTGTAATAAACCTCAGCATTAATCTCATAATTATTGTTATTGAAATTTCTGCTATAGCCTAAACTTACCTGATCTGCAATTTCAGGTTTTACGCTGTAACTACTTCCAATCCATTGATCTGTAGGATTTCCACTGCTGCTGTTACTCAACAAATGTAAATTCTGTGTGTTTCTGGAATACCCTCCTTTTACACTACTCAACTCATTAATACGGTAGTTTGCCGTAATACGCGGTTCAAGATTTACATATGTTTTCCCGAATTTTCCTTTTTCTAAAAACCTGCTGTCTGTGAGAACTCCGTTTTCATAACTATTAAACGTATCACCTCCTAAAACACTGAAACCGGAAAGTCTTAACCCATAATTAACGGTCAGTTTTTCGGTTGCTTTAAAATCATCATTGATATAGACTGCATTTTCCCATGAAGATCTAGGATTTCTAGGAAAACTGCTCACACTTGTCCCCGAAGCACTGCTTGGTGTAATCGTATGATAGATAGACTGTAAACCAAAACGCACCGAATGTTTATTCCCTGCAAACCATGTGAAATCCTGTTTAAGATTCCAGTCTTCGATCTGAGAATCTAGTCCGAATGTATTGTCGTTGCTTTTTAAACTTACTTTATAATTGTAGTTGCTGTAAATTAAAGACGTGTTGGAGAATAATTTACTATTAATAATACTATTCCAACGAAGTGTTGCCGTCGTATTTCCCCAATCTGTTGAAAAAGTATCGCCTAATCCCAAGACATCTCTTCCAAAATATCCTGATAAATAAAGACGGTTATTTTCGTTAACCTGATAATTTGCTTTTAAATTAAGATCATAAAAATACAGTTTGCTGTCTTTAAAATCGTCGGTTGATTTCAAAAATAAATCAGCGTACGTTCTTCTTCCAGAAACAATGAATGATGATTTTTCCTTTTGAATCGGGCCTTCAACGCTCAATCTGCTGCTTATTAAACCGATTCCTCCGTTGACGTTGTAATCTTTATTATTTCCGTCCTTCATTTTAACATCCATCACGGAAGAAAGACGTCCGCCATACTGTGCAGGGCTGTTTCCTTTGATGATACTTGCATCTTTTAGTGCATCACTGTTGAAAGTACTGAAAAATCCAAGTAAGTGTGAAGCGTTATAAACAGGTGCTTCATCCAACAATATTAAATTCTGATCGGTTGCACCTCCTCTTACACTAAATCCGCTGCTTCCTTCACCGTTACTTTTAATTCCCGGTAAAAGCTGGATTGTCTTCATCACATCTTTTTCACCAAATAAGACCGGCAGTTTTTCTATATTTTTGATGCTCAACGTTTCCGTACCCATTTGAGCGGTCGAAAGGTTTTTATCTTTTTTAACCCCGGAAATAATAACCTCATCGATATTTGCTGTTCTTTCCTGTTTTTCTTCCTGAAATAAAGGAAGATCCAATTTAATATTTTGATCAACTTTTATATTCTGTTCAAAATCTTTGTAACCCGGATAAGAAATGATCATTCTGTAATCACCCTCCGGCAGGGATAAAGAATAGAATCCGTATTCATTGGCCACCACATTGATCGATGGATCTTCCGCTACTTTTACGGTCACTCCGATCAGTAATTCGCCGTTTTTTTGGTCTTTTACAGTTCCGCTTACCGAGTATTTCTGCTGGGCTACAGCTAAAGTACTGAAACAGAGCGCAGCCGAAGCAGCCGCGATTTTAAAAAAAGATGTTTGCATTCAGTTTATTATTTAATGTAGTAGAATTTTTTTAATATTAATAAAGTTTATTGATGTTAATTAAATAGATGAAATAGGAAATTAATTGAACAAAAAAGAACTAAAAAACAGTCATTTTTTCTCATTAATAGGCCTATTCTAGGATATTTCACTGCAAAGATAAATATCAACTTGGAATAAAAACTCTTTGATGTCGAAATTATTGCCTTTGTACTGATAAAAAGTGAATATAAAATTTTATGTTATTTCTGGATTTTATTGATTTAATACAAATTATATATATATGATTCTATAATCCAATGTTTTTATTGTGATTTTAAAGAGTAATTTTTGTTTATCCTAAAGCCCATACAAATTTTCAATTATTTAAATTAGATATTTTATTTTGTTTTTTTTTTACTTCTACCTAAATTTGTAAAAAATAAATTAATGAATTATAAACTTGAGCTCAATACGCAGGAACCTAACTCTAATATTGTTTTCAATACAATCGTATTCGAGTCATTCAAGGTAAATGTAGTCGAAAGGTATGTCGGAAAGATGCGTTTCGCTCCAAAATTATGTCATGCTTTGTTTAAAATCAGGACTTTGGAGAATGAACTCATCGAAACCAGAGACGGGAATTTAAGGGTGAAAATTAAAGATGATAATTTTGAAACTTACCAGAAATTGATAAATGTATTAAATTCTTACGATTATAAAAACAAACTGATCAACAGAAAAGATGCAGATCAGGATTATGTTCATTTCATTTTAGGTTTAGTAATCGCTAATTATGATCTTAATTAAATAATATTTTATTTCATAACAGTATACTAGAATATATTTTCTTAGTATATTGATGCTATGGATATTAGTGCTGTTTATTGTAAGAATAATTATTTAGTCATTGAAAATAATTTTATGTTGGAGAAGATTGATAGTAAATCTTTTGACGACATTATAATCTTTCATGAATATCCTACACGGAAATATAAGATTTTTATGTTTTTCACTAATCCTGTACAATATGAACCCCAAAAGGGATTTATTAATAAAATCATTTGCTCCATTTTTAATCATAACAACAATCCTTACGAAATAAAAAGGGTTTATTATGACCATGATATCGAGGTTTTACTTCCAATCCTTAAACAATGTTTACCGGATGCACAGATTCCAGATCTAAAAAACAGTCTGTTTTGGAGAACAGAAGAAGATAAAAATTCTGTTCCCAAAACAAAATTGGTTTACAGTAAAGATAAACTTTCATTAACAGATGTTTTCAGAAAGCATAAAATGATGAAATAATTTCATGTATCTTAAAGCTATGAAAAATATAGTTTTAATTGTTTCAGTTTTTGCCGAAATTCTTACCTATTCGCAGCAAAAACAGCATCCTTTTGTGCAAGTACGAGAAGAATTGGGCGATCTTAATAAAGCAAGAAGAAAATCACTTTAAACCCCTTGCCTACTATTCAAACTCTTAGAAAATTTGATCATCAATTGGAGTAAACTTATTTAAAATTGATTCGGTTGGTAAATCGCAAAGGCGCAAATTATAACTAAAACACTGTTGTAAGGCACAAGGATTTTATCTGCGATAAAATTTGTACTGTTTATACTTAACGTTTTCTGAAAATCTTCGATTTTCTTGCGCCTTAAAAGCAATATGGAGATCAAAAACCTTTGCGATTTACCAACAAAAAGCATTTTCCTTTTGCATCTTCTCTCATGCGCTCTTTCTATCGAACTTCATTAAGTATTTCTACTTAAAGCTGTAATTCATTATTTCTACTCTACCACATTTTCTGCCTTCTTTGTTACTTTGAAATACATAGTAAAGACAACAATAATGTGCTTGAAAATCCCTGCACATGAGGATTTAGATTTAATCTTTGAAATATTGTCTTCTTTACTTGTTTCAAAAACAGCATAAAACCTAAAAACAAATAACCATGAATACTGAAAACTACGACGTAATTGTTATTGGCGGAGGAGCAATAGGTCTTGCAACGGCCTACCATCTCGGCAAACGCAAGGCAAAGACGTTGGTTCTTGAGCAGTTTACTTTTGTGAATCAACTTGGAAGTTCAGCAGGAGTATCGCGCCAATTCCGAATCCCCTATCCTGACGAATATATGGTGCAGATGGCTTTAGATGCACAGCCTTATTGGGATGAGCTACAAAAAGAAACTGAAACTTCATTGCTTGACAAAGTGGGTACACTTTGGTTTGGAGATCCTGAAGTACATTCCACCGAAGGAAATATAGCTGAAGCTGAAAAAGCCTTAAAAGCTTTAAATGTTCCTTACACTACCCTAACCGCAAAGGAAATTGAAGATCAATATCATTTTAGAAATTTACCTGAAAATTATACGGGATTATTTCAGCCGGATGGTGCCAGCATCAATTTTAAAGCGACGATTGAAACGCTTTTAAGTTTATGTAAAAAAGAAGAAACAGTTGAATTGAGAGAGGATTCCCCTGTACTTGAAATCAAACAAAATGGTGAACTTTTTGAAATCACTACTCCGAACGGAATTTATATTGCTAAAAAGCTGGCGATTATTCCAGGGCCGTACATCAACAGCGTAATCAACTTGTTAGATTTTAAAATAGAAGCCACGTATTGGAATATGTCTTCCGCTTATTTCAAAAAAACTGACCCTAGCATACAATATCCGACATGGTTTGTTTTCCAGAATCCTGTAGGAAAAAATGGGAATGAATTTTATGGTTTCCCATCAGTCTCTTGGGATCATCCGGAATATATTCGTGTGGCGCCAGATTTTGTTATCAATCCTTTAGAAGAGCCTAGTGACAGAACTTTAATTCCAAATCCACAAGAACTTGCCTACACTTCTGAATGGATAAAAGAGCACATGACAGGCCTAAGTACAGAACCTGAATATACTTCAACATGTCTTATTGCTTTGAGTACGATACCCAACAAAGAATTGTTGATTGATTTTGCCCCAAAGTACGTTCCCAATTATAAAAACATTGTGGTTTACGCCACCGGATGGGCCGCAAAATTCACTCCATTTTTAGGTAAAATCATGTCTGATCTTGCCTTAGATGGACATACGGATTTCGATATTTCTCATTTCCAATTAGGACGTAAATTCTTTAAAGCCATTTAAAACTATTACACCATGAATAAAAACACCCCATTAAATCCAGGAATGCATCCTGATTTAAAAATTGAAGTCGCTATTATCGGTGCCGGAACTTCCGGTTTATACACCGCGTACCGTTTAGTAACGGATAAAAAATTCACTGCCGACCAAGTACAGATTTTCGATATGAATAATAAGCTTGGCGGAAGACTGGAATCTGTAGTTATGCCCGGAATGAATTTCTGGGGCGAATTGGGAGGTATGCGTTACCTGACCTCTCAGGAAATTGTAACAACATTAATTGAAGGTTATCCCCTTTCTGAAGCAAATCCAGATAAGCGTATTCCCGTTTTGAAAGATAAAATGACGTCCGTCCCATTTCCGATGGGCGATCCTACAAAATTATTAATGTATCTTCGAAAAGAACGTTTCAAACAAGATGCTTGGGATGTGGCTCAAAAAGAAGGTAAAAAACTGGAAACCAGATATTATTTGAATGATGATGATTATGGTTTCAGTTCAGATCAGCTTTTTAACAAGATTATTTATGATGTTTTAATGGCAGATCCTTGGGTAGCTAAAAAATACGGAGATAAGATCATTAAAGGTGATACGATCTACGATTACAGCTTTAAATTAACAAGCAAAGACTGGGATGATATCAAACCTAAATTGGTCTATAATTTCCCTAATTCTCCTTACGATCAGCGTAAAGTAAATGATTTAGGATTTTGGAATTTAATTAAAGATCAAGTTTCGCAGGAAGGATACGAATTTGTAGCCAATGCGGGCGGATATTACTCAAATACAATCAATTGGAACTCAGCGGAAGCCTTTCCTTATATGGTTGGAGATTTTTCTGCAGGAACAATTTACAAAACCATAGAAGAAGGTTATGACAGCATTGCGTATGCAGTCGCCAATTCTTATATGGATCATGATGGAGCCTGTATTTGGTCTGAAAATAAGCTACTTACATTCACCAAAGATCATTCTTTAAAAGATACTCATAAATATCAACTGACTTTTCTCAATCTGAAAACCAACACAACATGGAATGTTTATGCAAATAAGCTAATTCTTGCCATGCCTAGAAAATCTCTTGAGCTTTTGGATCAGAATAATTTCTTTTTTGATATTAATGAAAATTCAGTGATCAATAAAAATATCCGTTCGGTGATTATGGAACCTGCGTTTAAAATTTTAATGGGCTTCCAATACCCTTGGTGGAAAGAATTAAAAATTGATTCCGGGCATTCTATTACCGATTTACCAATGAGACAATGTTATTATTTCGGAACAGATCCTGAGACCAATAACTCAATGCTGTTGGGAAGTTACGGAGATATGGAAACCGAGACTTTCTGGAAAGCATTAACTGATGACAAGCTACTTTTTGAAGTAAAACCCGCTAAATCTGCATCATTGAAAGAACTTCATCAACTGGATGATGTTCAGGCTACTCAATTAATGGTGGATGAATTAATGAATCAACTTAGAGAACTTCACGGTCCGGATATTACGATCCCAGATCCTTACGTAACCTATTTTAAAGATTGGACAGATGAACCCTTCGGCGCAGGATATCACGCATGGAAAGCCGGATATTCGGTTGAAAATGTGATGCCTTACATGAGAAAACCTGTATCTGATGAGCAAATTCATATTATCGGAGAAGCTTATTCTGATCAGCAAGGCTGGGTGGAAGGTGCTTTCTGTGAAGCCGAGAAAATGCTTCAGGAACATTTTGGAATGCATCGCCCGATTTGGTTGAGCCCTGATTATTATTTAGGATGGTAGATCAAAAAGGTAGATTATAAAACAAATAAAGCCAGTTCATTTTTAATGATGAGCTGGCTTTTGTTTAAAAATATCTGTTCTTTACTAACTAACAGAAATCATTATACACTTCATTTTAGTTTTCTACTATATCGCAATACAAAATACATATAATTAAAATTTGAAAAATAAGGAAGGGAGAATAAATGGATATTGTTCAAAAGGTTTCAGTGCATCGTCATGACCTAGCATCATTGGTAAATCTGTAATGTTAAATACCATAATGACTATCAGCAACGCTTTGCTTCCTTTGAAATACCACCAACAGAATATTCCGTACATTAACTCAAACACAAAATTCAAAAGTGGATAATCTATAAATCCTAATCCCCAAACAGATTTGTCTGAAAACGGTGAAAGCCGAATATCTTTTCGTGAAATACATGATTAATTGCATACATAATCTCTGATTTATTTTATTAATTTTTTAGGTAACAATATACTTAAATGAACTGTATGTAAAAATTATTGATTTTGCTCTTAAACTATATATTATTACCAATATTTTTTATGTATTTTTTAGAAAGCCAAACGTAAAAGGCACCAATTCTCTTACAGACTATAATTTAATCCTAATTTCTCCAGTTGTCGTTTTATATAGCTTGCCTGATGCCAAACCACCGGCTGCCGCTAAAGAATCATTATTATATGATGGAAGCGAGCTAAAATCAAAATCCGTTGCAGAAAGTGAAGCGGTAGTTACGGTTTTTAAAACACCTGTTGCGTCAGCTACTACGATTTTATCTGTTGCTGTACCTGTTTTCAAGCCTTCGAAACGGACAGGGTCTGTAGTCCCTCCTTTAATATGTAAAGTATTTGTGGGAATGAAGGCTGTACCTAAGCCTATCTTACCATTATCTCCAAAAATCCAGTTGCCAATATTTAGTTGATTTGATCCGGTTTGTGAAACTTTTGCGACTGCATTTCTTCCTATCAGAATATTATCGCTACCTGATCTTAGGTTATTACCAGAATTGTAACCTAATCCGATATTACCCAAACTATTAGTATCACCAACAAAATTTCCAAGTGCATTAGAACCTATACCAACATTTCCAGTTCCAATAATCTGACTTGTTAATGCTTCTGCACCCACCGCAACATTTAAAATTCCTGTAGTATTTTGTCCCAGCGTCCAGATTCCACCTATTGCCGTATTGTAATTTCCTGTAGTATTAGAATTAAGTGCAGCACCTCCTATTGCCAGGTTATATTCCCCATCTGTATTTTCTGCGAGAGCAGAACCTCCCAACACTATATTGTAACTTCCTGTTGTATTTTTACCACCACTTCCATCACTAGATTCTGTATTAATTACCAAATTACCATTTCCACTTGTATTTGATTGAAGCGCAGAGCTACCAATACCAATATTGTCTTTTCCGGTAGTATTCGATTTTAAAACATCCTTACCCAAAGCGATATTGTTTGTACCTGTACCTACACTTGTTCCATTACTGCCAATTCCGGCATCTTGTGTAATATGGCTACTACCTACAACCCTTAAATCTACTGTCATTTTTTGCCAGATATTTCCATCAAAATAGAAATAGCCTAATGCTGTTACATTTATCGTTTTGGCAGTTGTGTCGGTTGGCGCTAATATTTCGGTAACATAGACGATTGCTCCTGTTTGCAGCAAGGTATAATTTGCATCTTTTGCTTTTAGTTCTGTGCCTTTCAATCTTGGTGCGATAAATCCATCGGTTTTGCTCAGATCTGACGGAATTGCCGTCACATCAAACGTAGCATTAGGTGTTGCTGTATTTATACCCACCTGCGAATATGTGGCTCCGCCAATCATAAGGGCGAGTAAGAGAAAATAATTTTTTTTCATTTTGATAAGGGTTTTATAAGGAGATATTGTATTTTAATAACAAAAGCTTGTGTCTTTGATTAATTTTAGAAGTAAGTTATTAATCATTGTGCTTGTTATATAATTTGATTTTTACAGCTATTTGACACAAATCTGAGAGGGAGATTATTATCTTACTTATGCTGCCACAAAACTCTTAATTTTCATTTTCCCCTCAAAAAAAAAATCTATTACATAGGTGTTACAGCAAAAAAAACGCACCAAAATTTAATTAAATAAGCTGCAATATTATTATATTTTGATAAGTAAAAAAAGACAATATAAATATTGAATTACGCTAAATATTCAAATGTAATATCCGTGTCATATTTGATATTATATCTGTTTTTGCTTAAAAAAACAATCTTATATTCTTTATCATTTTTTTCAAGAATATGAGATTGATATACAGAAAGAAACCCCTTCAGAATTCTTACCTGAAGAGGAAATCTTTTCAAATTTTAGTTTTGTCCGCCAGTACCTCCTGTTGGATTTGAAGGAGTTGTAGGACAGCTTTTTGAATAAACTGCTTTTGAACTGCTTATTGCACAGCAAAGAAAGTATTTTGTTGTTACTTTATAGGTAACTGTACAAGATCCTTCTTTCTCTGTTACATAAGATATTTTATAACAAAAGAAGTTTGCTTCTTCTGGTTCTGCAAATTTTACTGTGTTTGCGCTCATCATTGAAGTACCGAATGTTGCAAGTAACATACCTGCCAAAATAGTTTTTTTCATCGTAAATTGAAATTTAAAAATTAATAATTAGTTTAAAATATTTTTTGCAAAAAAATTTTCTAGTATAAAGCCACGGCCTGGAACTTCGTTCCCTGGCCTCCTCCACCTTGTCGACATGTGATGTATGGGTTACAAGTACCCTCCAGTTTAATGGTGTGAGTTCCGGCAGTCAGTTTTACAAAAGCACTGCCTGTATTAAAGAAAATACCTTTAAGAGCTTCTGCACTGGTGCCTGTTCCGGTACCTACAGAAGAATTGGTGTATATATTTGTAGATTTTACTACAATTATATTATCAACCACCAAATGTGTTCTCAACATTTTGGAACCTCCATCTGTAGGAGCAACACCAGTACCATATTTAAAGACATCCCAGATAGGAACAGCAAAATTAATCTGTACCAAAGCATCTTTTGTAAGAGTAATTGTCTGGCTTTGGATCATACCCGGTGTTCTGGCATCATCTCCATTAGGATTACTGTCGCTAATACCGACGTCTGTAATTGGAGTAAGATCAAACAGAACTTCATAAGAATTAGATGAAATAGCATTTGCTGGTACAGATTTTAATGCACCATTGGCATCTGCAACTACTATTTTATCTACACTGGAATTAAAAGTATTGGGAAGAAGATTTCTTACCCTAGCTGTTCCATTAACGTCTAATGTGTTTGTAGGAGTGCTTGTGTTTACACCTACCAGTCCGGTCTGTGCATTGATCATTACTGATGCTATCGCAACAGCAACAGTGAAACATTTTTTTTTCATTTGTAAGATTTATAATTGTGTTTAATTTGTGTTTTTGATTGAATGAATTGTTATAATATTAGATAAAATAGTTTTTTCTACTTTGCTATAGTATTTCTGCTTAATTTAAATGAAGCGCCAAGCGAGAATTAATAACGATTTTATAATAATCTTTTTGAAGGATAAAAATTAATTCATATAAAATTGCGAAGTATATTTATTCTAATCTTGTTAGAGTTACTCTATAGCTTCTACTGACATTCCCGTTATTCGTAACATTTATTGTCCCAGCAGACGGCATTGTTAGTGTATAATTAAGAGCAGTACTATCACCTCCATCTTGACAGACTGGCTTGCCTGTCCAAGTAGTAGTTGTAGTATTTTTATTTGGTTCTCCAAAAGTAGGCCCTTTAGTAGCACTAGGACTAAGAAGTCCTGTAACTCCCCTAATAGTAAAACTTCCATTAAAAGAATAATTAATCATAAGATACTCAGCAACAGCAACATAAACACATCCATCTGAATCAATAACAATCACTTTATAAATACCTTGAGCTACCCCGGTAATTAATGTTCCGGTAGCACCACTTGCGACAGTAACCGAATTTGAAGTAAGTTCCCCATAAACAGCAGAAGGAGATGCTTTTACCAAAACCCCATTAGTATCAGAATACACAGGAGTAACAGCTGTTGATCCTGCTACAGGAATAATCGTTCTTACTCTTGTATTACCATTTACATCTAATGTATTTGTAGGAGCACTTGTGTTTACACCCACAAGCCCAGTCTGTGCATTGATCATTACTGATGCTATGGCAACAGCAACAGTGAAACATTTTCTTTTCATTTGTAAGATTTATAATTGTGTTTAATTTGTGTTTTTGATTGAATGAATTATCAGAGTATTGGATAAAATAGTTTCTTCCACTTAGCGATCGTATTTCGGCTTAGTTGAAAATGTATTGATAATTGAGAATTATTAAGTTTATTTTTAATCTGATATTCCAAAATTTCGTGAATTGCTGAGATATCATAAGATTTATGTCTCTGATTGGATAAAGAAATTTCTTTATTTTTAACATCAAATAATAAGGAATTAAGTTTTATAATATCTAAAAATGATAATTCCTGCTTGCTCAATATCGGATTACATTGTTCTCTTTTTTCCGGATACTTTCTTGCTATAATATCGTTGTAGATTTTTTTGTAATCTGGAGATCCTATTTTTTGCATCATGTGTTTTTTAGAACTTACTTAATTTTAAAATCTGATTTTGATTTTGCCTAAATTGTCTTTATCCCTATTTGACATTTTATTGAAAAAATTAATCCAAGAAATAATCATCTTGTTACTATTTTTTGACACTGCAAATTTGCTCTTTCTGCTCTTTCCTTCAAAGAAAACACACCTTACTTAGCTATGACAATCAAGAAAAAACTGAATGAGATAGTTATGTAATACCTATCACGACGTATAAAAATCTGTAATAGATATATTTTAAAACTCTCATTATCAAACATTTAAAACTAAGCGATAACTCATAAAACTACTGAAAGTAAGATGTTATTTATTATTGATGTTTTTCATCCAGATATAAATATCTTCATCGGAAGAAATATTCAACTTTTTTCTCAATCTGTTTTTTCTGGTTTGTATAGATTGAGGCTGTACAAATGTGTAAGCAGCTATATCTTTAGCAGAAAAATTCAGAAATAATAATGCACAGAACTTTAATTCTGTATTGATGAGCTGAGGTTCAATTTCTAACAGTTTTGGGAAAAACTCAGGATAAACTTCCTGAAATCTTGTAAGGAACTCAGGATCATTGTTTTTAGCTAATTGTACCACTTCATCAAAAGCAACGTTCAGTTTTTGACTTAATTCTTTTGTCTCCTGTACTTTTACATCTAAAATTCTGTTTTTTTTGCGCATTCTTTTTACGACTAAAAAGATAAAAATAACCAAGCCTAAAATTCCAACCCAGATACTGTAGAGTAAAAATTTATTTTTTTCTTTTATTTTGTTTTCCTTTTTTGTGACTAGTTCTTTTACTGTATTTTCAATTTCGGGTTGTTTAACATTTATTAAACTGTCGGTAATCAAAGTATATTTTTGGTGATATTCTCTGGCAGAATTTTCATCGCCGGCCTGTTTATAAACTTTGGAAACAGCGTCATAGAGCCATCGCACCTGTATAACATTTTTACCTTTTTTAGATAATTGGATAGCCTTATGATAATTAAGGATGGCCGAATCATACTCCTTTTTATGTTCATTAATTAAGCCTTTTATTTTATATAATTTAAAATTGCTGTTCCCAAGTACCTTTATTGATTGAGCTTCCAATGGTTTAAGCTTCATTTCTGCAGAATCAAATCTTTTTTCTTCAATATCAATTTCTATTAACGCCAGAGTATACCATAATAACATGGCCTTTAATTTGGGCGTCAATTTTTTTTCATGTCGTAAAATATCAGTTCCTTTCTGGATGTAGAATCTGGATGAATCTAATTGATTTCTAGTTTTATATACCGTTCCTATTTCGCAAAAAGCATAAGATTTATGATATATTCTTACTGAATCAATCGGAACTTCGTCAGACAATATGGTGATTTCTTTAAACTCAGAGATCGCTTCCTGATAAAGTCCCATATTAAAATAGTTAAAGCCCAACGTATTTTTAACTAAAATCTGAAAGTCGGAATTATTCTGAGCATATTCGGTATTTTCTGCCAGTTTTAAAAATTCCATCCCTTTTTTGTAATTCTTTGCGTATGAATAACCGTTAGAGAGATTTAGATATCCTACTGCAATTCCTTTAGAATAGCTGATTGTTTTAGACTCTTTCAGTAAGAGCATGTTTTTTTTAATGTACTCATCGTACTTACCTTCTCTGGCTAAAATTTCGGTCTTATCGAACTCTAAGTCAATATATTTGGTCGAAATTTGTTGTCCAGACAATAGAATGGAAAAAAATAAAATAAAAAGTTTCATTTTGTGTTAATTATTTATAAATATAAAAGTAAAATATTCCTAAATAGTAATTGAAATTGAAATTATCATACTAAATTAACAATATTATCATTATATCTAGATTAAATAATTCAAAATTATGTTTACATATTTCAAAAAATCATGATTGATTTATTTTGGGGGCAATAATAAAAATTTACATGTTATAAATTCGTTTAAATACATATTACACAGATATGACATTTTGAGTTTTTAACATTTTTGAGCATTTTTTTCTATCTAAAAACAATACGCTTTCTCAATCAAATAACAATAAATGATTATTCTTTTCTATAAATAATAAGTAAGGAGGTTGTGTCACATATAAGTAAAGCCCTATTTTTTGTATTTTCTAAAAATAAAAGCTTAAAATTGAACTTTCCTGTTTTTAAATTCTTAATAAAAAACAAAAAAGCTAAAATCCATACAAACAAACACAATAACAAATAAAAAACTACCTATCAACACATTACAAACATGTAACACCCGTGTCATACGTGATAATTTGCAAAAACCTGATCTTCTAATGTAATATTGCCGAGTCAAATTTTATAAATATTGGGTAAAAAAATTTGAAGATTCTAAACACACAAATAAGTCGAAAATTAGTTATACAGGGTAATACTGCCCTGTATAAAATGAAGAGACAAAAAGAAGAATTAAAATTAATCTCGTGTTTTCTGAAACTTCATATTTACTCGATAATGACCATCATCATTTTATTTTCTCAAATATGATTTTTAAGAATATTCATATCGGCAAATTAGTACAAACAAGAGTCAGTGAAACAGATTTTTCGGTAGAAAGAATCATCAATTTTTTACAATGCGACGAAGAAGATCTAGAAAAAATGTATAATAGTGCCTCTCTGGATTCAGAAATACTTCTAAAGTGGAGTAAATTATTAAAATATGATTTCTTTAGGATGTATTCACAACATCTTTTATTATACTCTCCTCCATCTTCTGTTACTTATAATGAGACAAAGAATCAGAAAACAGAGCTCCCTGAATTTAGAAAAAATATATATTCAGTTGAAATTATAGACTTCATCCTAGGCCTATTAAGGACTAACGAAAAATCAAAACAACAAATAATAAGTGAATACAAAATACCTAAAACTACACTATATAAATGGTTGAAAAAATATTAGCGAAAAAATTTAACCCTACAACAAAGAGTATTTGCTAATATGAATAATTGATAAACAAGTTTTTTTATTATTAGATTCGGTGAGAATACTATTTTACTACTCACCGAATTGCTTTTCCCCCAGTTAAAATTTTACAATTTTTAATTATATTTTTAATACAAAAAGCCTTTAAATAGTATTATTTAAAGGCTTTTGAAGTTATTCAATTTGAGAAGAGCGGGACTCTCACTTATTACTTTAATATACATCAGTTTTACTTAAATAATTATCATTATATGGACTATTATTGTCTGTAGTACTACTCATTGTAATGATTTTCAATGTTATACAAATAAAACCTGTTGTGCATTTAGGTTAAGCTAATTTTTGTTTTGTTTAGACTTCTTTTAAAGACAAAAAACTTTATCTACTGAATCATTGTAAAAGAAGTAATTTTAGAAGCAATTCTTGCTACTAAGCCTAGAAACATTTTAGCAAAATTGAGATTGATTGAAAATTGTCCTCCCAATTGAGAGATTGTAGTTTCAATTGACTGCGTCGAACTACCTCGTTAGGTTTCTCGTATTCGTTCAATAAAAAAAGATTTCTTTTCCTTTTATTATAAACACTTTGTTCAATTTTATCATCCAAACCAGCTCCAGGAATACATCTAAACAGCTTTAATTCAGAATTTATTGACATATATTCTGCGGTGATGTTAAAGACAACAAGCTCCAGGTCAAAAAGTTTTGGAATTCTAATTTGTTTTATAGATTTGATATGACCACAAGATTTTGTCAATTCTTTTAAAATAATTTTGAATAAGATCATCCACTTCTTTAATAGATTGGTAGTCAATTAAATATAAGATTTATTTAACCAAATGATTTTTTTTATTCTTTACTAAATGCACAACGGGTCTATTTATCTTCTAACATCAACAAATGGTTTATCACTTTCAAATAAAACTTCTCCGTTTTGATCCGAAGTTGATTTATATATTGCTGATTTTGAATAAATTTTATTTAAAGCCGATGAAAGCAGGGTTTCATTAGAATCACCCAACGGCAAAAGCGGCAAGGCTATGTATTCATTTACCATAATTTGCGGAGAAATTCCGTTGCTGTAACCTCCTTCCCCATTGGCATTGAAAACTTTATAAATAACAGGATGAATCTGCCATGTGACCTTTTTAGGTTTTCGTTTATCTTCAATGGCAAAACCTGCCATGTCTTTTCCTAATGTAACCTGGCCAATCTGAGTCACTTGCAGATAAGGTTTTAAATTATTAATAACAATTTCCGAAGCCGAAGCTGTGTTGTTTGAAGTAAGAATATAAACTTTATTCAAACCTAATGCATTGGCGTGAAGCGTATTAAAATCAAGTGCATTGGGATCGTATGCAATTTGTTGTGCAAATGTTCTTTTTACTTCGCCCCCGTTTTTATTTCCTTTATAGGTAATAAATTGTGAATTGGCTGTTATCCCCGACGGAATCAGCGAACAAAGCGCTGCCGCAGACGAAACCGAACCACCATAATTGTACCGAAGATCAAGAATTAATTCCTGTACTCCTGCAGCTTTAAATTCGATAAACTTTTGATTCAAAGTCTGTGTCATCCCATCCGGAAAGTCGTAAATGTAAAGATATCCGGTCTTTTTACCGTTTTCTTCAAAAATTTTAGACATCACCGACTGTTCAAAGGAATATCCGTAATAAACGGTTATATTTTTTTCATTAACAATTGTATTATTTTGCCAGTCTCCAACGGTCAATTCAAAAACGGTCTGATTAGGAATTGATGAGGTTAACTGCTCCGCATTAGAAGCTGTGATCAGTGTTCCGTTGATTTTTTTGATCATCATTCCTCTTTTTAATCCAGCATTCATGGCAGGTGAATTATTAAGAACGAGTTTTATGACCGTCACTACGTCGCCATTTCCCAACTGTAAAATAGCATAGTCAAAACCGTACATATTGCGGATAGAACGCGGATAGGTAGAAGAATCCTGTGTATCAACAATATAGGAAAAACGATCCTGCGGCGACAGTAAACTCTGAAAAAAGTCTTTGACAGAAAGATGGTAATCCGGTTTTGCAGGCATCTGATCTGCCCAATAATAATAGCGTTTCATGCTGTCCTGAACCCAGACATTTTTATATTCCGTGCTGCCTTCCGGAAAATCGGGAATTCCTTCATCTGCGTCTCTGCACGATACAAAACTGATGCCTATTACTAAAATAAGCAATACACGAAATTGTAAAAAACTCTTGATTTTTTTCATCGTTTTATAGATAATCTGCTACGTCTATATCACCTTTTACGACCAATACTCCGTTCTCCATTTTTTCCTGAAGGACAATCATATTGGCGCCAATATCCTGTTTTACTTTCACCTGAATAAGTCCGGAACCTGCGTAAGGTTCTGTCGTTCCGGGTTTGTATAATTCCAAATACACCGGAGCCGTTGTGCTGAAAAAATTATAGATTTTCACAGCGGTAAAATTATCTTTTCCGATATTTTCAAATTCTGCCAGAACTACTCCGTTTTCCCTTTTCAGAACGCCTTTAACATCATTTAAAGAAGAGCCTGAGAATTCTCCCAAATTCGGGAAAATAAACTCAAAACCTACTTTTCCTAGATTAACTTGAGGTTTAACGGCATAAGTTTTAAGGAAAATTCCGGGAAGATTAAAGAAGCTCAGATTTTTATAATCTCCTGCATTGTTGTAATTTATATTGTATTTCGCTATTTGAGCGCCTGTTTCATTATTGTAGATTGCCAATTCATCAGTTTCGCCTTTATCCAGCACAAACTGAAGCTGTGTTTCTATTTTATCGCTGTAAGAAAATTTTCCGTTAATAGATATCGGTGATCCGTTAAGTCTTAATTGAAGAATATCCGGTTTAGAAAATCCTTTAATATTGACTTCCGCAGGTTTTTGAGCTTTATCATATACCTCTAATGTATCGTTATCGGTACAGGAAAATA
Source organism: Chryseobacterium glaciei (assembly GCF_001648155.1). Lineage (NCBI taxonomy): Bacteria > Pseudomonadati > Bacteroidota > Flavobacteriia > Flavobacteriales > Weeksellaceae > Chryseobacterium > Chryseobacterium glaciei. The sequence goes on from NZ_CP015199.1 coordinate 98,094, forward strand.
GTAATGTAAATAGTATCAGTGTTATGATATTTTTCATCTATATTATTTTAAACTATAAAAAATTTAAACTTAAAAAATTGCCCTACCCAAGAAGCAGGGCAATGGATTATAAAAAAAAACTAAATTGGATGTTTGTAACTAAATTTTATATATAAGCTGTTTGACAGGGTTATTTATTTTTAAAATTTTCATGGTTTTTAAAAACATCTTAGTGTTTAAAAGGAAAATTGGTTATTTTTTTGAATGTCCGCTTTTAGTAATAACATTTTTAACGCGAAGAGCGCAAAGATTTCTTTAATTATTTCAAATTGCGGCTCATCACATTATTTTTTGATAAACTTCAGCTTTTCTGATGTGTTTCCGTCAGAAACCTCAGCAAAATAAATACCTGCAGAAAGCGCTGAAACATTCATGGTTTTCGAATATTTAGTCATTAAAACTTTTTGTCCTGCCATGTTGTAAATTGAAACCGTAGTGGTATTTTCTTTTAATTTCGGATTAAGCTGTAGTTGTAGAGAATTTGTTACAGGATTTTCCATTATTTTGGTTAAGTTTTTAACTTCTTTTACATCTTTTGTGTTTAAAACTGAAGAATAAATAGAAATCTCATCAATATTGATATTCTGAGAATTAGGAGCCGAACCAGATGATATTCTGTTTGACCATAAACCGATGTAAATCTTTTTTCCTGCAAAAGCCGAAATATTAACTAAAGATTCAGCAAACTGAGTAAGATCTGTTGGTAAAGTTGCACTGGCACTAAATCTATATGTTGCCCCACCTGCATTTTGTGCATCTGTTGCCAATTGTTGAAAATCAGACAATTCAGGCACTTGTTTTTGAGGGGTGCTCACAAAAATATAAATATCTCTGCTTACACTTGTATGGGTAGATCTTTGTCTTCCGATATAACCTGCCAATGTGATAGTTCCTCCCGCTCCTGTAAGATCGATCTCAGGTGAAATGATCCAATCATTTTCGGCTGCAAATCCGGTTGCATTTCCGCTGGGCACCAAGTTGATCGAATGACGTAGAACTCCAGAAGTTCCGTACGTCAAAGCTGTCCCGTTGTAATAAATATTTGGTCCTTGAAGCCATTTGTTTCCATTTCCGTTTAGATCATGGAAAGTCCATCCCTGTAGAGAAGCAGGTGTGTCAAATGTATTACTCCAAACAAGATATTGTGCAAATATTGCTTGTGATAATAATAGAATAGATAATAAAATTAATTTTTTCATAATACCAATTATTAAAGTTTTTTTGTTTGTAATAAAAGCAGGGAATGGCAATAATACCATCCCTGCATTTAAGAAATTATTCTTGGATTGAGAAGTCATATTTTGTCCAGATACCTGTGAAATCACCACAATTTCTTGGAGATATATTCCATGCAGCTACGTTGTAGAATGGCTGAGAAATACCAAAAAGAGCAGCAGATGATGTGTTAGATATATTTGTAATTGCTGCGGTACCTACTCCTGTTACAGGAGTTGTAAATCCGTGTACGAAGATTGAACTATAAGTAGATGCAGAAGATAATTCAGAACCTGAACCTTCTACTCTGATACCTGTAGGATATCCTGTAATTACAGCATCATTTAAAGTTAATCTACCGTTTCTTCTGATGTGGATACCGTTTTCATACGTTGATCCTATTCCCGGAGTAAGTACATTTGTGTTTGTTCCTACGATTGTAAGATTATTAACAATAGGATGTGTAAGTAATGCAGTTGCAGTACCTGTTGCATTGTTATCTAATTCAATACCGTTAGTATCAGAAGCACCACCACTTGTAGTGTGTGAAGAACTAGTATCTGCCAAAGCCAATGCGCAAGTAATTGTACCTGTGTAACCATTGTCAAAGTCAAAGTTATCATCTTCTGCTGCAAAAGATACCAAGTTAGTCGCGTTTACAGTACCTCCGAAGAATTCGAAAGAATCATCCTGACCGTAAGAAACCTGGATATGATCTAAAGTAGTACCGCTTCCAACACCCCCCAAAGTTAAAGCATTAACTTCGTTACCAGAGTTAGCACCAGCGAAATCGTAACCAGCGAACTCGATACGAACATATTTCATGATCCCTGCACTATGATTAGAGACAGTACCTCCAAACTGAAAATCTTCTCCCGATAACCCCTCTACAGTAGTGGTAGTTGGTGCGTTTGTAGGAGCAGTCCCCAATAAAACTACACCTCCGAAATCTCCTGCTTCAGCAGTAGTAGATTCTTCTCCGTCCAGCAAATTGTAGCTAGTAAAGATAATTGGCTGAGATGCTGTACCAGTCGCATCAATTGAACCTGTTTTTGTAATGATTAAAACACCTCTACCTTCTCCGGCAGCGTTTGGTTTAGCTTTAATAAATGTTCCAGGTAAGATTGTTAATTTAGCACCGTTTTTCACAGCAATATTACCATCAAGTTCTATCACTCCACTCCAAGTAGTACTCGTAGTAATATCTGCATTAACAGTAGTAACAGGAAGAGCTGAAGCCGTGATATACTCAGCAGACGCTGACTGCATACCAAATGGAGATGAAGAATCTGCTAATGAATCATGTTGACAAGCTGTAAGCGATAAAGCAGCAGCTGCGATTAGAGTTAATTTTTTCATTGTTATAAATTTTTGTGGTCAGGTAGGTTGTTTATGTTTCGGACCTGATGTTTTTATATTAGAAATACCCACCTCTGTATTTCTGCGATTTGGTTAATTTTTTTCGACTTCTGCAATGTATAAGGTGACACATTACGAAGTTTCCCGATTTGTCTAAGCCAGTGTCCGAGAAAAACGACTGACCTCCGGTTTTTGCCTGAATCTTTACTGTTGTTGCGCATCATCAGTAATACTATCAATTCATTCTCAGGTTACCGAAACCTGTACATTGCTGAGCTCTTTTCTTCTATTTTTTTAATGATTTAAAATGTGTAATTCACACTTAAACCAAATATTCTTCCGCTATAGGCACGAAACAAGATCTTATCAATATTCTTGTCGTATTTATCGGTAGCACCCGGCAAAAGCTCCCACATTTCTCTGTCTGTTTGTGAAGCACCACCCTTTGCCACCGAATAAGAATTAAAATTGTTGTAATATTCTTTCACCCTGTTAAAAAGATTCCTGACATTGAATTTTACTTCTAAATTCTTATCTCTTAATAATTTATAGGATATCTGTGCATCTGCTACTGCGTAAGCGCGCTGTATTTCTTCTCCGTTATAGGCATATCCCACTGTGATGTACTGATCGCCTTTGGCATTGTATAAAAAACTTAATCCTAAACGCTCACCGTCATACATCAACCCTAAATTATAAGCATAAGGAGTCTGCCCGTAAAGCGGTCTGTCTACTTCATAGGTATCATCTGCATCTGTTGTTTTTTCCCTGTTTTTAAAAGAGATAACCTTGGTATCGTTGTAGGTAAAATTTCCACTTATAAAAAGTTTTTCAAGAAAGGAATCTGTTGCAATGAAGCCTAAATTTTTTCTTACTTCTGCTTCAAATCCTTTAAGCTTTGCATTTTTTGAGTTTCCGTTATAAAGGAATAAGTTTCCTTCGTTGGAGATAAATCCTTCACGCTCAATCGGTCGGTCGATATTTTTGTAATACAATCCTGCTGAAAAAATTTCACCTAATCCCGGAAACCATTCAAATTTAAAATCATAATTATTGACCACGGATGATACCATTTCTGTATTGAAAATCAATCCGTTTGCTATCGGATCAAAATAGGGCAAACCTGTTCTTTCATTAAACTGAGGACGAATTACCGTTCTGTTATACGCCAGTCTTACATTAATTTTATTGGTCGGACTATACGTAAAGTTGGCAGAGGGCATAAATTGCCAAGGTTTATCTTCTACAGCGGGCTTATTTACATTTTGCGGATCATCCGGATCTATTTGTTGAGAAATCAAACTATATTTAAAATATTCTGCTCTTAATCCCCATACAATCCTGAATTTACTTTTCCAACGATTATCAAACATGATATATCCGGCATGCTGATCCACTTCACCTTCATACTTTTCGTTTTCATAAAGCGGTCTTGTTTGCCATCCGATTCCTCCCGGTACGTAATGTGAGCCGTCGAACCAGTCAGAAAGTGCTCCATCCAATGTGAGTATATTATTTCCGGTCACCTTTTCATCCACCCTCAGCAAAAATTTCTGCTGGATATTCGTATTACTCTTTGATGCACCGGCGTATCCAACTTTTATATCATTTTTAAAACTTTCGCCATTAATATTCCATTTAAATGATGCTCCGTAATTGTAATCTGTCTGCTTGTTTTCAATATAACCTCTTGCAAAATCACTCGAGGAATTATATATTTGGTGATATGCCTGTATCTCATTTCCAATAAAATTATAAAGCGTAGGATGCATTGTATAATCTTTGGTATCGGATGAAACTCCTGTTCGCGCGAAAAACCAATCAATATCTACATTTCCTATTTTGTGGTTTCCTTCCAGTTTATTTTGTAAAAGAGTCTGATAAATAGGATAATTTGTATTATCTGTGTAAGGTTTGTCTAAAGATTTGATCTGTGAAGGATCATTATTGGGTATAATTCCGTGATAAAAATAATTGTATGACAATTCTGCATTACTCGGCAAACCGCTTCCCGATGTATATTCGTTCCAACCGGTGATTCTGGTAAGCGTGTTGTCATAAATATGCGTATAAGAATTACGGAAAGAGATTCTGTTTTTCCCCAATTGCAACCCGAAGTTCAACATTCCGGCAACCGTAGAATTATAGGTGTAAGAAGCTCCCTGATTTTTAAAATTATAAAATTTTACAGGGGTTTGTTGATAATCAGGATCTGCTGGATTGGTAAGATAAGTTGTATCCAGCCAGTTTCCTCTTCCTGTGTGTTCTATGTCTAATTTATTTTGTTCGTTTCTAATCGTTAACGCTCCGGCTAATCCCCATTTATTATTATTTTTAAGCTGAAAAGTCCTTCCTAAAGCCAGTTGCATATTTGAACCTAAATCTGCTTTTGTTGCATAATTGGTAAAATTATCATTCACAAACTGTTTCGACTGTTCAAAAAACAGAGGATTCTCCCAGTTCATTGCTTTAAGACCTTTTGGAAAATCTCTTGTTCCATCGTCATATCCCAAATAATCGTATTGTCCGCGCTGACGAGTCAGAAATTCCTTAAATGTAGAAATATCATTGTAAGAAGTCCCGACAGTTACCGTTGTAAAATCCTGATTAGGAATATCTTTAGTTTTTATTTCAACATAACCTCCTGCAAAACTGGCATTCATGTCCGGTGTAGCGGTTTTGCTTACGATCACGCTTTCCACCATCGCGGTAGGAATAATATCGAACGAGAAATTTTGATTGTAAGCTTCCGTGCTTGGAAGGCTGATTCCGTCCATTGCTGCGGTATTCCAGCGCTCTCCCATCGAACGGACAACCACATATTTATTGTCAATAGTAGTAATTCCCGTTACTCTTTTCAACGTTCCTCCGACATCGCTGTCAGGTGTTTTGGAGATTTGTTCGGCAGAAATTCCGTCGCTCATTTGTGCGGCTTTTTTCTGTAAAGCCAATAATCCAGCTTGGGTATCGGCTTTACGAACTCCCGTGATCACGACTTCTTTGATTTCAGTTATTTTATCTGAAATCGGCTTCATCGCAAATGAAACATTATTCGTTTCGCTATTGCTTACCGACAGTTTTTCTACTCGTAACGCATTGAATTTCGATGCTTTAATCGAAAGAGTATATACTCCGGAAGGTAAATCAATGGCAAAATCACCATTATTATCTGTTGTTATCGTTTTTCCGGCAATCGTTATTTGCGCCCCAACTACGGGATTTCCCACTTCATCAACAATCTTTCCGGAAATTCGCCCGTTTCCCAATACAGAAACATTGGAACCTTCATATTTTATTGAAATAAGATCTCCACGCAAACGAAAAACTACCGGAAGACCTTCTGTAATGTCTTTCAGGCAATTGCTTACAGGAACATTTTCACATTTTACCCCTTTTACTTTTAATTCTTTAATATCCGCTTTAGAATATGCGAGTCTTGTGCCTGTTTTCGTGGCAAATTCTTCCAAAACTTCAATCAACGGTTTGCTTGCAGGAACAGAAAATGATACTTTTTGTACTAATTCCTGCGCCTCTACTGCTGTTACAGTAAAAAACATCGCCGCGATTGTAAAACTACATTTCAAACTTTTCATCCTCTTTTTTAATTAAAATTTTTCTTATTATTTGTTTTTTGATATACTATTTTGCGGATTTTTATTTTTTCAAAATATATGTTTGGTTATCTTTTTCTACTTGCAGACCTAGTATAAATGCCAGTGCTTCTATATTTTCGTCGGTAGTTCCACCCGTAAAGTCTGCCGTGATTTTCTTATCTGAAACTTCTTTAGGATATTTGATATTGATGTCATGATTTTTTTGTAAAACTTCAATCACTTCTTTTAAAGACACATCATTAAAGCTCAAAGACAATAAAGTAGAATGCTTCTTACCCGAATTCTTTTCAGTTGAAAATGAAATAATTGCAGCCGTGCGCGGAATTCCGAAATTGGTCCATTTCTGATGAGGTTTAAGGAAAAATACTGGAACTCCGGTTGATGAAACGGCAACTTTACCTTCATAAAGATCAACCGTCTTGTCATTTCCTGATTGCGAGATTTTAAAAACCGTTCCTAAAACTTTAGTGCTAAAACCATCGGCATTTACAATAAATGGATGCTTTTTAGATTTTGCAACGGAAAATATCGCGTCTCCTTTTAAAGCAACAACTCTAGTATCGGCGGGAAAAGATTTTTCTACCGTAAGCTCAGCACCCGGAAATAAGTTCACCAACGAGCCGTCTGCCAAATGAATTTTTTTGTTCCTAGAATCAGCAACATATACATCCGGTTTAAAGAAAGTATTGTAGGTGAAAATTCCGCCTAATGATAATAACAGAATGATGACCGCCGCAGCCTGATAAATATATTTTTTAAAGCTAATTTTATGATTAGCTATTGTTGGCTCTACAAAATAAGGTTCCAAAGCGAATAAAATTCTCTCCCTGGATTCTTTTATATGAGTTTTATCCAGATCATTTTCAACATGAGCTTTCCATTTTTCCAACACTTCGGTTTCTTTTTGGGAAATCGTTTCTCCTGAAACCTCTCGCTGCCAAAGCCTGAAAACAAAAGCTTCAACATTTTTATATTTAAGACTCTTCATAAATTGTCAATTCACAAGTATTACTATCTGTAAAACTGTGAAAATGAAAAACTTCCCCAAGCCGATTTTAATATTGAATTAACATTAAGGTCGACTTGTTAACCGTTTTAGATGATTTTTAATACATCCTCAACATTCGCTTCATATTTTAATGGAATTTTTCAGAAATAATTAATATTGAATTTGCTAAAGTTCACAAAAAGTTAATTTTGCATTAGGTAATTTTGTCGTGTAATTATGAACCCGACAGACCATACTTTATTAAAGAAAATAAAATCAGGTGACAGACCTTCTTTTATGCTGTTGTACGAACGGTATTGGGATAGTCTTTACCGTTTTGTTTTCGTCAGAACCAGAGATAAGGAGATTTCGGAAGAGCTCCTGCAGAATCTTTGGGTAAAAATACTTGAGGATACAGCCGTAATTCAGACCGATGAGTCAGAAAGCGCAAAAGGCTATTTATTGCGTTATCTTCACTACAGAATCATCGATTATTACAACAGTTATAAAAAAATTCCGCCGATTGTAAGTATTGATGAATCTGATTTTCCTATTGAAATAACCGATACAGAATATTTTGAAATTCTTGAAGAAAATGATATTTCCGCTTTATTCCTCATGATCGATGAAGTGGTTTCTCAACTTCCCGTTACCGAACAAAACGTGTATGACATGAGAATCCGGAAAAATATGTCTGTTGATGAAACAGCAGAAGCTTTGGGTTTAAGTAATAAAACGGTCAGTAATAAATTAAGTAAAGCTTTGGGTGAAATTCGTGAACAGCTGAATCCTGATTACCAATCTTCTAAAAAGCTTATTTCTCTATTAATGCTGATGGAAATGATAACGAAGTATTGAAGTTTGATAAAGTGATTTTACTTCTCTAAACAAATTTTTACATCCAATTTTTGTTGCCCAGAAAACACCCTAATTAAGCTTGTATAATTTCAAATTTTCAGGCTATCCTATATAAAATTTCACATATTTGAGATATAATAAATATCTATCAACTTTAAAAAGGTACTCGATTTCAATTCGATTGTAAATGGAATAGTTATATAATATATTACCTCCGTTGTGCATTATGAATAAAAAAGTTTTTTCGTTTGATTGAAAATCAATATTTATCCAACACAAACCACTTATAATAAGCAATTTAAAACATATTTCACATGCCATATTTCTTGATCATGAAAGATTTTGAATATACAAATACATACTGCGTAAAATTTTAATCAAATAAATAGTTTGATTCTCGGTATAGTGAAATGCCTGTTATGCAATCTACAAAAGTGTAACAAAAAAACTGCATCATGTAGTAAAAAGAGCACAAGATTACTAGCTTATTTTCTTAGCAAAACACATAGATTTGAAGGGTAAAATTAGTGTAATATAATAATCCATTAATAGATAATGTATCATCACTTCAATTATCAGATTTTATTATTGAGACTTTTCTACTAAAAATAAAAAACATATAATTTAAAAAATTCATCTCATGAAAAAACACTTTATTATCGGTGGAATGTTCTTGCTGGTATCCTCTTTTACTTTTGGGCAGATTGGAATAAATACAGCAAATCCCCAAGGAGCATTCCACATTGACGGACAAAAAAATAACCCTGCAACAGGAGTTCCAAATACAACAGAACAATCTGATGATTATGTTGTGACTGCAAACGGAAATGTTGGGATAGGTTTAACGAACCCCACGGCCAAGCTAGAAGTAAATTCAGGAACTGCCGGAGTATCAGGACTAAAATTTGATAATATCAACAACTCGACATCAGTTTCTTCAAACCTTGCATTATTAGGAGTAGATGCAGCTGGAAATGTAGCCACAGCTGCGGGTACAACAGTAGCAGGGGAAATTGGAGATGTGAAAAACTCATTCAGAACTGCAGATTACAATGGCTGGTATCTTTTAAACGGAAGAGCTATTTCTACACTTTCTGCGTCAGCACAAGCAGCTGCCGCAACATTAGGATTTACAACCAATTTACCTGACGCTACTGATAGAGTTCTAAAGACTAAAACTACCTCAGAAAACTTAGGCATTACAGGAGGCTTTAACACACTTACTCTTGTTAGAGCCAATCTACCAAATTTTAATTTCGCGGGGACAATCAGTGGTACCGCATTATCTAACGGAGCTCATACACATACTCCTCCGGCTGGCGCTTTTTTATTAGGAGGTACTCAGATGGGTAATAATGGTACAGGTAATTTTGCTGGTAATGCTCCCGCAGGTGCATGGGGTGGTATAGGTGCGAGTGCTAACACAGCATCAGCGGGAGGCCATACACATACGTTAAGTGGCACGGCAAGTGTACCTTCAGGTGGTACGGGTACACCTTTAGATAACAGATCACCATACTTAGTTGTTAATACTTATGTGTACTTAGGTTTATAATTATCTATTACTTTGTGACCACTTAAAAATTTTCATAATAGTAGAGCTTTCAGTGAGGATTTAACATTCAAGTTCGTTTATTAATGACACCTATAGCGATTTTGTCCCGAAATTCTAAGTCTTCTTTTTTTCAATCCGATGACTATTTCTGCATTATTTTTGTAATCCATTTTACTCACAATCTCTAATCTTTAACTGAAAGCAAATTAGTATCTTAAAGTCTGAGCATTGAGGAAGAGTAAATTAAACAATATCCGTAAATAAATTATAACATATAATCTAATAATAGGTAGCTACAAATCTTTTGAGGTGACATAATAGTCAACGTATCATTACTAAATAAATTCATGTTTAGTTACAGTTTAAAAGCAAATTCAACAATATTTAAATACTATTGAGTTTGCTTATTTCAGTTAATTCGAATCATTATAAATTTTCAGAAGATCAATAATATTCTTAACACCTAATTTAGCATAGATTCTTCTTTTATAGGTACTTACTGTAGATATATTAATATTCAGAATATTAGAAATTTCTAAATTCCCATTTCCCTGAACTAATAGCCTAAAAACTTGCAATTCTCTTTCCGACAAAACTTCTGTTCCATTTTTTTTTGACCGATTAAAAGCCTGATCGATAAGTTTTGACGGGTAATAGTACCCCTGGTCAAAAATAGATTCAACCGCTTTTATCAGTGCTTTTTCACTACATAATTTATTTATAAAACCTTCCGCCCCCTCATGTATATATTCCAGAGCTGCACTTTCTTTAGCAGAGGAAAATATCAGAATCATCAAATCTTCCTGTATTCTCTTTAGCTCTTTTACCATAAATTTAAATGTACTCCCTGGCATTTCAATATCCAAAATGATAAGGTCGAACCTTTCACTCCGAATTTTTTCTTTTACTTCATCATAATTTTCAGCACATTCGATTGAAACGTCACTGAAATGATTTTTCAAAAGCATTGAAGTTCCGAAGGTTACTATATAATGATCATCAGCGAGCAATATTTTTTTATTCATTAATTATATAATTATTTGCATTAAATTAAAATTTTGACAATTGTTCCTCTAGATGTATTGTTATGGAAACTAATTCTGGATCTGATTTTTTTAGCAAGTTGAATAACCATAGGAAGACCCAATCCTTTCTTTGCAAAAATTAAATTCTCATCTCCAATATCTAAAAATAATTGATTGTAATATTCTATCTGATCTGTTGACATTCCTTTTCCTGTGTCAGAAATCCTGATTTCAATTTCACCATTAGTACGATCATTTGTAATTATTATTTCACCATCAACAGTGTTTTTTACAGCATTATCAATAAGATTATGTAAAATTGCTGAGATAATACTTATATTGACTTTTATCCTAGCATTTGAATTACAAAAGTTATGAATAGTTGTATTTTTTTCTGCAGAGATTTCTTCAAATAATAATTTTTTATTTTCAACTAAATCGTACAAAGAATATTCATTTTCTTCCAGTATATTTTCAGCTTTGAATAGTTCAGTATATTCCTTCAAACCTTGCGTAAATTTAAAAAGCTGACCTGAAGCCTTCGTTATGGCCTCAAAAAATTTTTTCTGATCATCAATATCTTCTGTCTCGTTGAGTTTTTGAGAAAGTAATGAAATAAACTTTACCGGAGTTGTAATATCGTGACTGATACTTTGTAGAATATTTTGTTGATATTCAGATTCATTTTTCAGTTTATTCTTCGTAACCTCAAGTTCATCACTCCTATTTTGAAGATTATTCTGTAAATTCTTATTACTGACCCTTAAAAAATTGGTTCTCATCTGAATGACAGTAACTATTGCCCCAAATATTAGAAAAAAAGCAATAATTTTAAATATAAGAGTCTGATAAAAAAATGGTTCAATTTCAATTGGAACAGTCTTATAAGTAAATTTTCCATTTTCAGAATGAATAAATCTCACAATCAAATTATATTCGCCTGGATCTATATCGTTAATAGAGTATTTTCTCTCATTACTAATATTTTCCCATTTTTCATTCTTGCTATTTTCCAGCTTACCTTCTAAATAAATATTTTCAATATTAGAAAAATAAGGAATGTCTATATAGATATCTGCAGTTTTAAAGTTACTTTTAAGTTGTAGTTTATCTTTGAAATTGACTATGTGATTGTCAATATTTGCTCTTTCAACATATATCTGATTGGGTTTGGGGTAATAATTTTTCACCTCATCTGGCTTAAAAAAAACAAAACCTTCCATTGAAGGAAATACAAACTCACCATTTTCTAATATATTGCCACCAGGATGTGCACTATTGAATTCATTGTTCAATAGGCCATTCAGTTTTGAATATCTATAATAAATAACTTTATTATTTTTATTTTTGGCATAATTCAACAGCATTTTTTCGGCAACTCTGAATAAACCATTATTAGAAGAAATCCAAAAAAAACCTTTGTTATCTTCTAATATAGTATGTGCACTTGAAATATAGCCATCCATGTCATCGGGCATTTTAACAGGCACATGGTTTTTGAGTAAATACCACCCTTTATTATAGGTCGTAAACCAAAAATTACCATCTTTTGTTCGTGAAATTTCCTTAATGGAGATATTAGCAGTCAGTTTTTTTATGATCTTGTTTTGAGCTATAGAAACCAGATAGATACCGTCATTACAACCCACATACATCATATCCTTATTATATTCGATGATACAGTTTATATTATCCCTAAATCTGATGCTATTTGTAATCTTTTGAAATTTATCATTGGTAAATAGATATAAATAATATTGATTTTTTGCATCAATGATATTTCCCATATACAATCCATTAGATTTAAACCAACCTTCAACACTATGAGAAAAAGATAAAGAATCGCTCCTTTTATATTGTGAACTCCTATATCTTCTATGTAACTTATTATACTCTACATACATTAGGTTTTTCGAGTCATCATAGAGCATGTATCTTTTTCCGGATCTAACATTAATAGGAGATATTAATCTGGTTTTATCCTTAAAATATTCAACCCCGTCTTTTGAAATCACTGAACTTTTAGAGAAAGGCAAAGAAGCATAACAAACTTCGTCAGCAAAAGGAATCTTCTTCTGTGAAATATAAAAATTGGAAAGCGTAATGATGTTAAGTCCTTTTATAGCACTACCAAGGTAAATTTTATGGGCACTTTCATCATAGAACATACAACCCACAAATTCATTTTGAATACCTTTATATTTTAACAAAAAAGCAGGTTTCATTTTACCATTTTCTATTTTGTTTAAATATATATTGTCCTCGTTAATAATAAATACTTGACCCGTCGCCTGATGCCAATATATTTTTGTCTTTGGATCGTTATAGATAGAAGGATTGTTATCATACGATACTTTTCCATTCTGGATAATCATTGTCCTTCTTTTTGAGTGATCACCTATATAAATCGTATTATGATCTACAAAGGCATTGGCGAGCTTATTATAATTAAAATTTTGGAGTATTGTTAATTCCGTTTTACTACTGCCATTATTTTTGTATTCAATGGAGTGCTTACCGAAAAAATAGGTTTCGCTACCTATTTTAATATAATAATAATCTGTGTCGGGGTAGAATTTTTGTGTGAAACTATTTTTATTAAATTTTCTATAGACTTTACCATTAACAATTCTATTATTATATACAAAAGAATTATTTTTCGAAGTGAAAACCTTAATTTTTCTTTCTGATATTACAACACCTTCTCTTTTTAAATCATTAATTGAAAAGAAATCATCTTTACCAAAAGTTTCAAAATCAAAAAAACTAAGGCTGCTAATTTTGGTACTATCCAGCAAAAAATTCTTTCCGTCATATCTCATTATCCCCCCATCTGTAGCCAACCAAATAAAACCATATTTATCTTTTACAATGTCTTTAATGCTATTTTGAGGTAGACCATTATCCATATTATACCACTGAGAAGTATAATTTTGAGCTTGTATGAATAATGAAAAAAAAACGGCAATAACGTAGTATAGTTTCATTAATTATATACTTTGATTATTATGGTGTAAAGATAGGAGATAATATTGTTACAATGATGCACATGTAGTTTTCTTCGTACAACAATGTAAACCTCTTCGCACAAATAATATCTATTTAACGAATGCATTATATTTAAATTCGCTTAGGATAAAATTACATATGCTTGTCAAACAGCTATAATCATTTTTAGCCTCTTGAATAGAAAACTTTCTTTGTGTTGTTATTTATTTTTTTAGAATTACTATCAATTATTGTATGATATTAATACTTTTCTCCTTTTAAAATTTGTTCCCAAACAAGACGTTATTTTGACAAAAATGATGAGAAAAAATGGAAAAGGCATTTTACAATAATTAATTATCGGAGCAAATGAATTGCTCCGGTTTTTTTTAGTTGCAAAAGAATAAATCAATCTTAGTAAAATAACTTCAGACACTGATAATCTTAAATTTTAAATTCACATCAGTTTTTTTACAATAATGTAGTCTTTTAACTACATCAACTTAGTATTATTCGTACAATTATGTAGCTTTCTTTGTACAATCAAGTCTCTGTTTAAGTAGTTCATTACGAGTAAATTCGCATAAAACAACGACACTATGAAAAAGATTGTACTCGTAGCATTTCTCGCGTCAGGCGTTTATGCAAAAACCCAAGTGGGTATTAAGACAACATCCCCAACCAAAATTCTAGACATCAATGGAGACCTCAGAATAAGGGTACTCCCCCAAGGAAGCACCTCACAAAGCCTCCTTATTACAGATGTAAATGGGAATATGCTCCAAATGCCCATTCCAGAAATATCTCATTCTCCGGGAGATATAAAAGACAGTTACGCAACCACAGATCATGATGGCTGGTATTTATTAAACGGAAGAAATATCAGTACATTAACTGCCACGGCAAACGCTGTAGCCATTTCTTTAAATTTTAATACTACACTGCCGGACTTTTCCGGCTATTATGCTAAAGCAGCAAAAAATGAATCGTTAAGTGCTGCCGGAGGAAATGCATCCTATACACTTACCAAACAGAATATGCCAAATTTTGCGATTTCAGGCAGCACTTTAGGCGGCGGTAGTCATTCCCATACTGCAACAGACCGTACTCCATACGGAGCAGGTCCAATCTGGGGTCATGCTACCGACGGGACTGTCAACTGGGCTCAATCCACAACCAGAACAACCAGTTCCAATGGAGCACATACCCATACACTTTCTCTTAATTCAAATGGTTCCGGACAGGCATTTGGACTTACACCAGCATTTCTAGCCGTTAATACCTTTGTTTATTTAGGTCTCTAAAATTATATACGATGAAAAAAATATATTCTCTCTTGTCAATGCCGGCAATTCTACTGATCCTATTAATAACTCCGAAAAAAATTAATGGTCAGGTCGGTATAAATACAAATAATCCAACCAAAACACTTGATGTAAATGGAGAAATGCGCATCCGCCTTTTACCTTTGGCAACAACCGATACGTATAGTTTAACGGTTGCAGACGTTGACGGAAATGTCAGTTCTGCAACATTGGTCATTCCTTCCTATACTTTTGGTGATATTAAAAAAGGCTTTCAGTCGACAGATCATGACGGCTGGTACCTGCTCGACGGAAGAGCAATAACTACTTTACCGCCAAATGCGCAGACAGCAGCAAACACGCTTTCGCTTGTAAATCTTCCCGATGCAAGAGGACGGTTATTAAAAACAAAAAATGGATCTGAACAGCTAGGTGCTTTAGGAGGAAACAACAACATCGTACTTAGCCGTACAAATCTCCCTGCTTATAATTTTTCAGGGACAACTGCACCTAATGGTCAGCATAACCATACAGTGTACGAACTCCACCAGAACACAGCTCTTAATCATCTAAATTTTCAATACTCCCCAGGTTGCTGCCAAGTATATGGCTATAGGCAAGACGCAAGAGGAACCAGTGGAGTTGGTAATCATACCCATACTTTTACAGCGAGTTCCGAAGGAAGCGCAGCGAGCTTTTCCATCATTCCACAGCACATCACAGTAAATACATTTATTTATCTGGGAAATTAAATCTAAACACAATGAAAACAATACAATATTTTATAGTTTGTGTTCTGTTTGCAACCATTGCAAGGGCACAAAGCATAGGGATCGGAACCGACAGTCCTACAAAAACACTGGATGTGAATGGAGAAACGAGAGTTCGTCTGTTGCCATCCGGTAATATGCAAAACAAAAACATGATAACGGTAGATCAGGACGGAAACCTCTACAAAACTGCAAATATTGTTGTAATGGGAGATCTTAAAAGTGGCTTAGAAACCACAGATCATAAAGGCTGGTATATTCTGAACGGAAGAAATATAAGTACACTCTCCACAAGTGCCAGGAATGTAGCAATATCACTGGGATTCACCACCACATTACCGAATTCTGCAGACAGGATAATAAAAACAAAGACTTCAGTACAGGCACTGGGATTATCTGGAGGAAGCAATTCCCAAGTTCTGATACAGGCAAACATACCCGTCTATACAATGGCAGCAACATTAAGTACGATGGGACCACACACCCATACCTGGGAAGACCATCACACATATCCTGCAGGAACCCAAACAGTGCCTGATGGCGGAAGTTATGCACACGCCCACGAAGGTGGTGATATAAATACAACCTCAGACGGATTGCATACCCATACGGCAACATCCCCTACAGGCGGATTATCCACAGCGTTTTCTCTCCTTCCGGAATACCTTATTGTTAACACTTTTATATATCTGGGAGAATAAAATATTCTTTAATAAATATCAAAAAATCAAGGCTCTAATTCATTAATTACTCACAATAACTCCCCTGAGCAAATAGTTATCAGAAGTCCAAATTCTACCAGATTACTCCTATTTGTAGTGCGTTTGGCCAAAAGGAAATTTAATATACAGCCAATCTGTATTTCTTTGAATCAGTAGACATTTTCATGTACAATTCAAATAATTTTAAATCGTAAAAAAAATGAGACAAAAGACATTTTCAGCTGTTATCCTTTTTATAGGCTTAACAATTAATGCCCAAGCAGTGGGCATTGGTACGGCTTCCCCGGCAACTTCATCAATCTTGGAATTGAGCGCTACAAACAAAGGTTTTCTGGCTCCCAGAATGACAACGGCAAACCGAACAGCTATCGCATCACCCGCAACAGGACTTCAGGTGTATGACACCACCACAAACACCTTTTGGTACTACAATGGTACAGTCTGGGTAAATTCAAGCGCAGCAGCTAGCGGTGACAACTTGGGAAATCATTTAGCAACACAGCCGTTGGCATTAAATGATAATGAATTACGGTTTAGAGCTGCAAACGACGGCGGTCAAAAGTTGGCATATAGTGCTACAGTCGATGGTCCTATTCTTACAGGATATGACGGCGGAGCTTTAGCAACAAGCAGAGACGGCTCGATCAAGAATATTTTGACTTGGAACAATGCAGGTAGTGTACAGGTAAACGGTGCTTCAACAAATACTGCAGCTTTCGATGCTGGCTCAGGAAATGGAATAGATTTCAGTAAAAGTAATTTGGCGTACACTACAGCCAATCCTGGAACAACATTTACGCTTACGGGCATAAAAAACGGAGGTACTTATACGCTCAGTGTTAGAGGCACTACAAGTGGAACGGCAAATTTTAATGCTTCAGGTTTTACGGTAAAATATGCTAATAACCGTGCAACCACCGCTGGTACAGAAACACTATATACGATAATCGCAATGGGAACAACTGTATACATTTATACAGCTACTGGTTTTTAATTTTTTTAAATATCAAAAAATATGGGAAAAATTAAAAATACACTTACAACGCTTTTTCTATGCATCGTACAACTTTGTGTTGTACAGTATAGCCAGGCACAGGCAGTGGGTACGCCCTATATGCCACAACAGGAAGTCCCCATACCATTTAGTTTTCTGAATGGGGGGGATGCGGGTGAATCTACGGAAGATGTCCAAAACACAACTGATGGGGGGTATATCACTATTGGTAGCTCTCAATCAAGAACATTAATAGGCGGTGGCGTAGTATCAGGCGCGGGAGCCAATCACGGTCAAGTTGGAAATTATGACTGGATAATTATAAAATATAACAAGCTTGGTAAAATAGAGTGGCAGCGCTTTTATGGAGGTGATCAAAATGATTGGGGAAGAGCAATCAAGCAAACCAGTGATGGAGGCTATATTATGACAGGCTTTACGGCTGCTTCTGGTAGTGGGGATGTACCGGCACAACCCGGAAGCAACCCAGTAGTGATGGTAGTTAAATTAGATACCTCGGGTGCTATTACTTGGCAAGTAAATATAGGAAGCGGCACCCTAGCATCAGGTAGAACTATACTACAAAATACCGATCTGACCTATATAGTAGGGTTTGATATCGGTGCTGTTAAGCTAAATAGCGCAGGTAATATCATTTGGCAATACAATGCAGCAGCGGGTAATAGCATGATACGTAGTTTAATCGCCACAAGTGACGGTACCGGCTACATAATGGCAGGATATGGAAGTAGTACTTCTTTTTTAATTGTAAAAATAAACCTTACAGGAGCCTTGGTATGGCAAAAGAATTACGGCGGCAGCGGTCAAGAGGAAGCTACGGAAGTAACCCCAATGCCAGATGGCGGGTGTATCGTTGTAGGTATGTCACTCTCGTCTGCCAGTGGCAACGTTACTGGAACGAACCATGGGGGTAACGATGTATGGGTAATGCGATTGGATATATCTGGGAACATTGTATGGCAGCAACTCCTTGGTGGCAGCGGTAACGAGTACGGCTATTCGGTCACCAAGACAGCCGATGGCGGACTTATGGTGGGAGCCTACTCTAGTTCTTCTGCCAATGGCAATGTAACGGGTACCAACAATGGCGCTGCTGATGTGTGGCTGATTAAGCTTAGTACTGCCGGGGCTATTCAATGGCAGCGGTTGTATGGTGGTGCTGACAATGATGGTGCTCTTCCTGGAAATGTCGCTCTAGTTATGAATTCTTATAGGCCATCATTAGTTAGGGTGAGAGAGACATCTGAGGGTAATTTTATCGTGTTGGCACCCTCAGCATCCAGTAATAGCTCGAATGTAACAGATACAAATAATGGAGTCACCGATATGTGGCTGTTTAAAATCGATCCTTCCGGCAATATTATTTCTGTGCCTAATATTGGGCAATAAAATATAGGTTCAACTTTTATTCAGTAAGAGAATTAAATTGGTTATAGATGAGCTTGCTTTCAGGCATAGTCTTTTTAGCAAGCTCTATTTTTCAAGTTTTCACGCTTACTATTCTTTGATATTTGGTAGAGAAAAATAATCATTAGTGGGAAAAAATTATTATTTCGAAAAAACTAGTTTTTAACATTATAATTAAAAAATCATGAAAATCACTACTCGAATGATGCTACTTTGATTGAATTGATTTAACTCCTGATCAAAAATTCAAAAAATGACAAAGTTAATTAATAACGTCAAAAATAAATTCTATGTTGAATCCCTTTCAGAATATATTGGTTTTAAAGGAATGCACAGAAACGAAGTAATCTCGGAAATGAAAATGGAATTTCTTCCCGATTCCGATGATGGCCTGCTGATCTATCTCATCCATAAAACATGGTATGGAAGAAAGACGTTTTTATTGGTTCTTTTTGATGATGATAGTACTGCAGATGCAGTGATTTTAAGAACATTTTACTGGTATAAGATGAACAATACTTTATGAAACAAGGAATGAACTTAAATGAATCTGCAAGAGTAATAAAGATTATAATTTAAAGTAAAAAAACTGATTTATAAGGTATTATACTTTCGTAAACCTTTTTAATAAAACATTAATACTTCAACAGCTTCTCTTCCTTTAGTAAAAGTCAAATTCATCCGATGGGTATAGAAATAATGCTGCATTCCAATAACTCCATTGACTGAGCTACCCATCAAGCCTTAGTATAAACCACTCGAACAGCAACTCGAAATATATCTACCGGGGATCTGTACTATTCTAATAAAATAAAAATATGGACAACATTATTAAAAATATCCACATTGGCAATTTAATACATCAGCGAGTAAAAGAGGACCAGACTGAACTTTCCCGGATCTGTAATTTTATGCAGTGTACAGAGGAAGAAGCTGAAAAAATGTATCAATCTAAAACAATTGATACAGAAGTTCTTTTACGTTGGAGCAAACTGCTGAAATATGATTTTTTTAGGATCTACAGCCAGCATCTGATCATGTATTCTCCTCCATCATCAGTTGATTATAATAAAACTAAGGCAGGTAAAACTTCTATACTTCCGCGGTTTAGAAAGAACATCTACACTAAGGAGATGATAGATTTTATCCTGGAGATGATTGAGAAAGAAGAGAAAACAAAAAATCAGGTCATGCAGGAATATGGAATTCCCAAAACTACACTTTATAAATGGATCCATAAATTCAGCCGCTTATGAATATAGATAACTACCAAAACTTAAAAGGTAAGAACAAAACACAGATAGTAGATGAACTGGGGGAAGAGTTTAATTTCTTTCCGGCTGATATGTGGACTTATACACTGGGAAAATCATGGTTTGGACAAAAGAAAATTCTGGTCATTTTATTCGAAAATGATACTGCAGTAAAATTATATACAAAAAGAACGTATGGGAAATTCAGCAGTAGTAATTTATAATATATATCAAAATTAAACACCGCTTTTTTACCAAAACGGCAGCTTTGATCAGGCTCTATAAAACCAATCTGCTTTATACAAATTCAAGGGCTTCATCATTATACCTCAAATAATGTCTGTATTCGTTTTTCATGATTCCTGCTATATAAATGCACGAGTTCAATAATTTTTTTAAAAGAAAATTCAAAGCAGGACTAAAAATTATTTTATACATATAGACTAAAGACAACGGTTTAAATAAAGTAACTGTTTAAACTTAACCTTTTCTTCTAATCATTCACGATACACAGGAAAGTACAATTTAATAAATATTAAAAGAAATCATCATCAATACTAAAAAAGAACCAATGGAACAATCAGGATCAGTTAATTATAAAAGAATATTTACAGATATAATCACAAAGAAATTTCCTGAAAAAATAACTGAATGTAGAAGTATTTTGGATAAAAAAGCACTATCCGTTTTAGATGTGATAGAACTTAATCGGAAAATATTCGGAAACTCCGACAAATCAACACAAATCTTTAACCAGAAAGAAAGATCATATAATGAATCCGCCATTTTAAAAATACTGGATTACCAGAAGAAGAATAAATTAAATAATTCTCAATTAGCACTCCACTTTAAAATGAGTAGGAACACCATCAGTAAATGGAAAAAAATATTTATTCAGCAATAGATAGACAAAAATAATTAAGGCAAAATTCAATAATGGTTAATTGAAATAAAAAAGAACACGAGTATATTCATCTGCCCCACTGAATTACTCATTGCCACGAAAAATAAGATCAATTAATCAAGCACGAAGCCTTTATCATTAATAATACAATATCTCTTTATAAAACTTTTATCAAAATGAAAAAAAATTATTTTCTCTTATTCGCCCTCATCATTGGCGAAGCTGCATACTCGCAGGTAGGTGTAAATACAGCAACGCCAAATGCCACATTCGATGTGACGGCAATTCCGGCAGATTTGAGCAAAACCGATGGGTTTATTGCACCCAGGTTGAAAGGCGCTGAACTGAAAGCAAAAGATGCAAATTATACCTTGCTACAAACGGGAGCAATCGTCTATGTTACCGAAATATTAGCGCCAGCCGACACAACTGCCAAAACGATAAATGTAACAGCATTAGGCTATTTCTATTTTGATGGAAATATCTGGCAAAAAATGACAGTAGATTTAAGGGTTGTAGGTAGTAGCCATATTACACAAGATGCCGGAATTGGCAGTAATGGAACAAGTGTCGGTACAGGTACAAACAATATCGCTCTGGGTAAGGATGTTTTAAAATCGAACACCACCGGAACAGACAATATTGGTATTGGTGCCTCTGCACTTCAATCAAATACAAGTGGAAATGGTAACTTGGTAATTAGTACAGAATCCAGTCAGTTTAGTGATGGAAGTGGCGGTAACAATACAACAGGAAGCTATAACATTGTGTTGGGAGGTTCTGCACTTGCACAAAATACAGCCGGGGAATATAATCTGGCCATAGGCGGTGCTGCTCTTAATTCTAATACTACAGGAAATTACAATACGGCAATAGGTGGAATCTGGACGCTGGGACAAAATACGACAGGAATCTTAAATGTTGCGGTGGGTGCAGAAGCATTGACAAGTCAAATTATTGGAACCGGAAATGTTGGTATTGGTGCTAATGCGCTTGCAAATTTTATTGGTGATGCCAATAGTTTCGGGAACATTGGATTAGGTTACAATCCGGGTAATAACCTAAGATCAGGGAGTGATAATATTCTGATAGGAAGAAATGCAGAAGCAAAAGTTTCGCAAACCGGATCTAATCAATTAAATATTGGTAACTGGATTTTTGGAGATAATGGTAAAATTGGTTTAGGTACAGCCTTCATTCCCACAAATACTTTACACGTTAAAGGAGGTACGACAAACCCTATCCGTTTCGAAGGCTTGAAAGCAGGCACATCAGCAGATAAAATAGTTGTAGTTGACGCAACAGGTATTTTAAAAACGATAACTACCGCTTCGCTTTCCGCTGCAGATTTTGATTTTAGCTCGCTTCCATCGTATGACAGTGATTCTTTAGCAGCAGCCGGTGGTCTGGCATCAGGCAAGCTATATAAAACGACAACTGGAGAAATTAGGATTAAATTATAGATTCTACTAAAAGTGTTGCCTTTTACTCTTGCTTTCTAAAAGGTTCATATAAAAATCTAAATAGCTAGTCTTAATTTTAACTAAGGACATTGCCGAGACAGTACATCTGAATATCAGTCGGAGCAATAAATAGTAATGAGCGATTCTATCAACACAATTGAATCCCAATTAAGCAGAAAGTATTCCCTTCTATTTTCTGTAAGAACTTTGAATAGTCAGAACTCCATAAGTTATGCTTACGGAGTTTTTGTTTTGGGGATTATCTGTACTCAGAATTAAGCTGATTATGCTTCACCATCCCAGGCACACTAAAGATTCGTGTAGTTATGTGTTCTTGATTAAAATATTATTGCTTTTTTTGAAACACTTTTTTATTAAAAAAAATAACAAAAAGCATCCAATTATCATTAATAACCCAGGAATAAGCATAACCAGCATTAAGCCCTAATTGAATATTTTCAAAATCACCTTGTGATTTTAAACCTTCAATTTTATAATAATAATAATAATAATAATAATAATAAGCTCCAACTCCTAAAAACCAGCTACCTGCTGATCGAAATTTTATTTCGTTGAGATCGAACGCCGCTTTACTTGAAAACGTTCTAAACCAACTCCCAAGTCAAGCGGATAACTGGGAGCATAACTCTGTTTGTCATCATTTAGCTGAATAAAACTGGTCGAAACATTTCCCATAATTCTGATTTTCTGTGGATATGATCTTACATACACAGAGTCTGATTCTTGCGCTTGCACAATTAATATTGTGTAAATCATTAAGAAAAAAATCAGAAGTTTTTTGAATTTCAAAAGTTGTTATTTTTTTATGATTGTAATCAACGTTATTCATTTATAGATTATTGTTCAGCCACTTTATTAATTTAGGTTTTTTTTCCCTACTTACAATAATTTCTTTGTCAAAAGAAAACGTCATAACGAGTTTCATTTTTCTCGGGAAGTATTCTACCGCTTCCTGTAATGAACTGCGGTTGATCAGAAATTGCCTGTTCGCCCTAAAAAAAGTTTGATTTACTTGTTTTTCAGTTTCCTCGAGTGTCTCCGGTATCAAGTATGTTTTCCCTGAGAAAAGCAGGATGTGATTCACTTCATCTTCCAAATAGAACATGGCTATCCTATCCAATGATACTGGCAGAAGCCGGTCTCTATAACGGATCATAAATGTCCCGCTTTCTTTCAAACGATAAGATTCCAATGTCTGTTTAACGGTTTCATATTGCTGCAAAATATCTTTTGCCAGTACTGTTTTAAGGTTTAGAAACTTTTGAATAGCTCTCTCGATAGACATTTTGTCATAAGGCTTCAATACATAATCAATACCGCTGGACTGAAAAGCTTCTATCGCATAGTTATCATAGGCTGTACAAAATATAATAGGAACATCGATTTCCAACTGTTGATAAATTTCCAAACTTAATCCGTCACCCAATTGTATATCACTAAAAATAAGATCTGGCCGGCTATGCGATGAAAAATATTCCACTGCTTCGCTAACAGAACTCAGGATAGCCTGTAATTGTATCTCAGGGTCTATCCGTTGCAGAGTAATGTAAAGATCTTCAGCAACAAGCTCCTCGTCTTCTATGATCACAATTTTCATCAACTTACAAATTTAAAAAGTACAGAAAATACCTCATTGTTATTACGTACTATAATGTCCTGTCCTGTTAGAAGTCTGTAGCGTTCGGAAAGATTACTTAGACCACTTTTGAGAGAGCTTTCATTATATTTTTTCTTATTGATATTGTTTGATATTTCAATAATATCATTTTGTTGGCAAATTTTAACTCTAAGCGGTTTTTCGATAGTTAATGCATTGTGCTTAATCGCATTTTCAACAAGGGGCTGCAATGAGAACGATGGTACTTTTCTATTTAAAGACTCATTATCATTTATAATGATTTCCCAGTCCAGAGAAGAGTTAAAACGGATTTTCTGCATTTCAAGATAGTTTTTACAGATAGCCAATTCCTCTTCAAAAGTGGATGTAGAGGCTTTGCTATGAGAAACGGATGCTCTTAAAAAATCTGATAACCTAAACAGATATTGTTCTCCCATTTCATGATCTTTATTATACAGAACTTTCAGTGTATTAAGTGCATTGAAAAGAAAGTGTGGATGGATCTGCTGTTTCAGAATAAGATTTTCGGCCTCTGTATTCCGCATCTGTAGCCGGTAATTTTCCAGATCTGCCTGTATCTTTGCTCTTCTGATGATAACAAAATCGTGTAATGCAAAAATGAACATATTAAGAAAAACAGCGATCATAGTGTAAATAATGACCCATCTCAATTCCCCAAAATGAGTATCTACATGAGCTATAGAGGTGAAAACGATCCAAGAAATAAAATATAATATGATACCAAAACCAAATCCTAAGATATACCTGTAAAATTTAAATCTTATAGGATTTTTACTGAATTTTAGAACACAAAACTTCAAAACAAAAGCCTGAGAATAGCTGGTTGCCATAATATACAGTCCACTTTTGATGCCCATATAAGGGATCTTATACTGTTCAAGAACCAAAAAAGAAAAAGAAAATACAAAAACCACACCCGAAAGCATATTGTTTATTTTGTATACATCCCTAAGACTTTTGGAATTGATATGCGTGCTGATATTTCCAGACATTTGTTTCTATATTTTAAAGACAAATTTATTATTAAAACTGTTTGGTATCTAAAAAAAGCCTGATAATTACTATCAGGCCCAGAATTTTTAAAAAGCTACACTGATATTATGTTAATAAATAACTCTATGAGCTTCTACAGTAGAAGAAGATTCTCCACTAAAGTAAATCGTATAGATCTTCCCTTCTTGAATATCTGTTATTTCAAAATCTTTAATCAAATTCCCAGACCCTGTTCCATAGATCGAAAATGAAAAAGTCCCAGGATTGATTGTTTTATAACCACTCTCAATATTCCTACTCAAATTGTTCACAATTTCATTACCAGAAGCATCCCTGATCCTGATATCAGAAGGTATTCCATCACTCAAATGGATAAATTTCACTTTCGCTTTACCAGAAGATGGAGAAGAAAGATCATCCTCGTATTGCTTAATTCTTGCAGTTGAACCTGAGCCAACAAGATAAGCTGTATAACGTTTCGTATTCGCCATCCAAAGTTCCCCATCAGCAGATCCACTTTCACTACTCTGATCTCGGAAGGATGCAGAAAGCCTGTTTCCTGAGCTGACACTGATATAATCTGAATATTCTGTATAACCTAAACCTTCTTTTAATAAGTTTCCTAAAAGATAAAAGTTCTGGGCAGAAGATCCCTGTGCAGCATTTACGATTTTGAGCTGCGCAGAGCCATATTCGTCCACGTCATCTTTTTCACATGATGACAATCCTAACAATATTAGCAAAATACTCATGGCTGTTGATATTTTTTTAATAATATTTTTCATTTTAAAATCAATTTAATTATTGCTATCATTTATCTCTTAATTTGTATTAATCCGCGTTTACATGATCAATAATTAGAAAAAAACGATCCATAAACAAAGAATAGAGAAAATGAAAATCATTATCAGAATGATAATTGTTTTCCTCTTTTTGTTTTCCTGTTTTCTTTCAAGCTGTGGGATTAATTGGCTTTCTAATACTGATAACTTTTCCTGAATGATCTTATAATCAGCATCTGCACGATATTGCTCTATCGAAAGCTTTTTACCTAAAAAACTCACTCCTACATCTATTTTATCTGTGAAGGCATCGATGATCTTGAAATCAGCCCGATAAGGATATAGAACTTCTTTGAAACCAGTATTTCTTTTTTTTGAAGTATGATGAAGAATGGCATTGATATATATCGTTGCTGTATCAGTTAATCTGATCACTTCAATTTTGACGTCCTCGACATTTTCGGAATATGAAAACTTCAAGAGATCTTCAGCATTAAAAATAGCTTCTTCAAGTACAGGTTTCATATCTCAAGAAATTAAAAGATATAAAATATACTGCCCTGAATTACAGCATTTTTAAAGTCAGGTTTAACGGATGAAGATGTAAACTTCCCAACATCAGTAAATCCATAATAGTATCTCGCTCCAATTCCTAATCCTTTTACCGGACCGGTTTTGAATTGATAACCAAGACCGGCAACCGCACCCCCGTCAATTTTATCAGCAAACTTCTCAAATCCGGTATTCTTTGCATCTTCGATCAAGATATTTGCCTGACCGCCTATCTCACCGTACAATCCAATATTCGAATGGTATTTTAAAAGTATCGGAACTGAAAAATAAGATAGTTTGAGATCCTTATCCCCTACAGCAAAACCATTTTTAATTTTTGCACCCTGAGTAGAATAGAGAAACTCTTCCTGTATAGACCATTTCTCAGTAAGAGCAAAATTTACAATAGCTCCGGCATGAAAACCGGTCAAGCCTTCTGTTTCAAAACTAGCACCTTCAAAATTGCTGTAATTGGCTCCGGCTTTTAATCCAAAGTGAAATCTGCTCCATAAACTTTGTTGCCCAAATGCAGCATGGCTCACTAACAGGGTGGCAGCCACTAAAAATACTTTTTTCATTGTTTTAAATTTTAAATTCTGGGACAAAACTATAAGGATTGTATTTTCTAACATAGAAAAAACAGATTGAAACGGACAAATATTCAGCAGAAGCGGTTATGTGTTAACAAACACAATCCCTGTTAATCATAAATAATTTTGTAATACCCTTTGCATAATTAAAGGAATTTAATCTATAGCAAACTTTAGGGCTAACTTTTGATTTTTCTGCAACATCATACATTGCGATCCAAAATTACCATCTTGGAGTAAGAGATTGGTTGTGGCATATTTATTTTTGTTTCTATATTAATCACTAATGAATGTTGTGAAATAAGCTGTCTAAAAAAAATGATTCTTTGCTAGAATTAAATTATCAAAAAATGCTTGCATAATTGAACAGTGTTCAGTAAATTTGCATCGTAGATATTTTTAAAATAAAATGATTCAGTATAAAAATTGATGTCTGTATAATCATTTTATTTTTTCTATTAGATATAATTAAAACAAACCTAAATTAAACCTTTAAATATTATGAGCATCACAGATAGAAAATATAAGGAAAAGCTGGAAATGCGTAAGCGTATTTTAAATGGGGCACGTAAAATTTTCCTTGAGAAAGGATATGAAAATACGAGTATGCGAAATATTGCGAGCGAAATTGATTACAGTGCAGGCACACTCTATTTTCACTTTAAAGATAAAAGTGAAATTTTTCACGAACTTCATAAAGAGGGATTTCGTCTGTTACTTGATCAGCTGAAAGTGTTGGACAGCGTTACAGATCCCTTTGAGCGTCTGAAAGCGGTAGGTAAAGTATTTATAAAATTTGCACAAGACAATAAGGATTATTATAACTTAATGTTTCTGGTTGACGAATCATCATCCGACACTTCTGAAAGTGGCGGTTTTCAAATTGCACAGGAAGCAATCAATCACCTCTTGGAACTTATTAAAGAATGTCAGAAAGAAGGCAGATTTAAAAATATGGACGCTGAATATTTCACCTTTATGTTCCTGTCATCCATACACGGGATATGTGCACTTTTCTGTAAGGAACGCACACTCAACTTTGTAAATAAAACAAATGATGAACTAATGATGAATGGCTATGATTGTTTTGTTTCACTTCTTGAAAAAGGGTAATCCTTTTTTTTATCCTATAATTGAACACTGTTTAAATTTATTACAATGATTAAATACTATCGAAAAAAACTAAGTTTGTGTTGCTACTTGGTTATTTTGTTAAGTTTTGCAACACAACCTATTGAAGCTCAGAATAAGTTGGATGATTACATCAAGCAAGGCATCGAATCCAACCAGAGCATCAAGCAACAGTCATTTATTCTGGAAAGAAATGTCTATGCGCTGGGTGAAGCAAAAAGTATGTTTTTGCCCAATGTTTCTTTTTCAACAACTTACACCAAGGCAGACGGCGGTCGTACCATAGATTTCCCAACAGGTGATCTTTTAAACAACGTCTACTCTACCCTTAATCAAATGACGGGAAGCAGTTCATTCCCACAACTTGAGAATCAGAGTATTCTTCTGAATCCTGACAATTTCTATGATGCAAAATTCCGTATTACCCAACCTATTTTGAATGCAGAATTAGGTTATAATAAAAAGATCAAGTCAAAACAGATTGATCTTCAGAAAACGGAAATAGTATTATACAAAAGAGAGTTGGTCAAGGAGATAAAAACTGCTTACTATAACTATCTCAAGGCTACGAATGCCACAAAGATCTATCAATCCTATCTAAAATTAGTCAGTGAAGGAGAAAGAGTCAATAAAAAACTATTTGATAACGGAAAAATAAACCGGACATCAGTGATCAGAAGCCAAAATGAAGTTTCAAAGATCAATGCTTCCATTATTGCATCACAGAAAACTGAGGAATCAGCACAGTATTATTTCAATTTCCTTCTCAATCGTCCATTAACAGACACCATCTTAGTTGATGATATCAATACATTGCCGGATGATGCGCAACTGTTCAATGAGAATGTCACCAATCGTGAAGAATTATCTAAACTTAAAATCTCAAAAGACATCAATAATGATCTGACAGGACTTGCCAAGTCTTATCTTATTCCCAAGATAGGAGCTAATCTGGATTTGGGTTCACAAGGTTTTGACTGGAAATTCAATCAAAAAAACAGGTATTATTTATTAGGTATTTCATTAGAATGGAATCTTTTCGCTTTTGGAAAGAACACCTATCGAATCAAACAATCTATTGCCGAAAATCAAGCAATTACCTCACAAACCGATTACGTGCAGCAGCAGCTTCTTACAGAGCTAAAAGTACGTCAAGCCAATATGGAAAGTGCGGTCGCACAATACAAAGCAGCGCAGTCGCAATTAAAGACAAGCCAGACCTACTACGGTGATATGGCAAAACTCTACAAGGAAGGAATGACGATCTACATTGAGCTTTTGGATGCTCAAAATCAATGGATAGACGCCCAATTAAAATCTAACATAACATTATTTGACACGTGGATCGCTTACACAGCCATTGAACGAGCCAATGCCAGTTTTAACATACAATAATATCCTATGAAAAAAATTCAATCAACATTTATTGCTCTTGCATTCATCTTGTCATCTTGCAGTGAAAAGCATCCCGACAAAAATCCGATGGGTCAACCTGATATCATCTCTGTAAAAGTATCGTCTTTATCATCACAAGAAGTTCCCAACTCTATCTTGGCTACCGGACTTGTAAGTACAGAAGATCAGGCCAATTATTCATTTAAAATTGGAGGTGTCATCAGCCGAATATTTGTAAATGAAGGACAATTCTTCCGTAGAGGACAACTACTTGCAACACTGAACACGACTGAAATTGCTGCCGGATTAGCCCAGGCTGATCTGAATGTTGCTAAGGCACAACGTGATTACAACAGAGCCAATAACCTTTACAAAGACAGCGTTTTCTCGCTGGAACAATTACAGAATACAAGAACATCATTAGAAGTTGCCCAAAAATCAAAACAGGCGACTGCATTCAACGAGCGGTACACCAAGATATACGCCGTTTCTGATGGATTTGTTGCCAAGAAAATAGCCAATGAAGGCGAAATTATCAGTGGCGGAATGCCTGTATTTTTAACTAATTCCACTCAAAAGAATAATAGCTATTTGTTAAAAGTGGGTGTAACCGACCGTGAATGGGCAGCAATCAAGATGGGACAATCTGCAAAAGTAACGCTTGACGGTTATCCCGATTATACATTTGAAGCTACAGTTTTCAGAAAATTACAGGCTGCGGACAGAGAAATAGGCTCATTTCAGATAGAATTAAAATTGAAACTTGACCAGGTCATTCCTGCGGTAGGAATGTTTGGAAAAGCGGAAATAAAAACAGAACAGACCGAAAAATCAATAGTTGTTCCTTACAATGCCCTTGTAGAAGCAGACGGAGAACAAGCGTTTGTATTTACACCAACCGGTAAGAACAGAGTTAAGAAGGTTCCCGTAAGCATCTTAAAATTTGACAATCAAAATGTCTTTCTTAAAGAAAAACCTTTAGGAATTGATAAGATCGTCATTTCTAACAGCGCTTACCTCAATGAACAATCTATTATTAAAATCATCAAGTAATTATGAAGATCACGAATTTCTCCGTTAAAAATTATCAGTTTACGCTGATCATATTTGTTCTGGTAGCTGTGGTAGGTATCCTGACGCTGTTCACGATGCCAAGATCAGAAGACCCGACGACAGATCCGCCACAATACCTGATCACTGTCATCTATCCGGGTACAAGTCCGAAAGATATGGAAGAACAGGTGGTGAAACCTATTGAAAACAAGATATATGGACTTGAAAATATCGATAAGATACTCACCACTGTTGAAGATGGTGTAGCTGCCATACAGGTCAAGTTCAAATACGGCGTTGATGTAGACAACAAATATCAGGAGATCTCAACAGAGATCAATGCGCTGAAGAACAGTGAACTTCCTAAAGATATTTATCTGATCAAAACTGAAAAAATATCGTCTTCAGATGTCAAGATATTGCAAGTGGCTTTGGTCTCCAATACGGTTTCAGGCAAAACACTGAGAGATAAAGCCGATCAGTTAAAAACGCAGCTTGAAAAGATCACCAATCTAAAGGAAGTAAAATATGCGGGAATTCCTGAACAGGAAATAAGGATTGATCTGCAGTTGGATAAACTGGCGCAGCTAAAAATCCCATTGAACCTTGTAATGGGAAGCCTCCAAAGTGAAGCTGCTGATATTCCCGGGGGAAGTATCAACCTTGAAAGTAAGGTTTTCAATGTAAAAACGAGCGGAAAATTTAAGAATGTAGAAGACGTTTCCAATACGGTCATCTACAACGCAAACGGTAAAATCGTTTACCTGAAGGATGTGGCAAAAGTCAGTTATAAAGATGGTACTGTCAATCACATCACACGACTGAACGGTAACCGATGTATTTTGGTAACCGCAGCAATGAAAGACAATGTAAACATCAGCAAGGTAAAAGACGAATACACTCCTATACTTGAAGCGTACAATAAAACCTTGCCGGAAAACATCAAAATGGTTAAGAATTTTGATCAGGCAGATATGGTTTCGAAACGTTTAGGACACTTGGGTTTTGACTTTGCTTTAGCGATACTTTTAGTGGTAATCACTTTACTGCCTTTGGGATTCAGAGCTTCCATTATTGTGATGATTTCTATACCATTATCTCTTGCTTTGGGATTGATTACGATGAATCTTATGGGCTATTCCCTCAATCAGCTGAGCATTGTTGGTTTGGTAGTAGCACTGGGACTGTTAGTGGATGACAGTATTGTAGTCGTTGAAAATATTGAACGATGGCTGCGGGAAGGTCATTCCAGAAAAGATGCCATCCTGAAAGGAACCAAACAGATCGGTGTTGCTGTGGTTGGATGTACCGCTACTTTGGTCATTGCATTTTTGCCATTAGCTTTTTTACCTGATATTGCCGGTGAATTTATCCGCAGTCTTCCTATGGCGGTAATGACAAGTGTGCTGGCATCAATGATTGTTGCATTGACTTTAGTTCCATTTTTAGGAAGTAAAATATTAAAGACACATACCCACGGTGAAGGAAATTTTTTCCTAAAAAATCTACAGAAATTTTTAAGTTATTCTTACAAAGGCATTATGCCAATCGCTTTAAAATGGCCAAAAGTAACAATAGGAATTTCAATTGGGTTGAGTGTATTGGCATTTTTTCTTTTTTCTTTAGCAGGTTTCAAACTATTTCCCACTTCTGAAAAACCAATGTTTTTAGTAAATATCAAAATGCCTCTGCAAGCTGATATTCCTGAAAGTGACCGTGTCACCAAACTTATTGAAAAAGAACTGAAGAAGGAGAAAGAGATCGTTTATTACACCGCAAACGTTGGTAAAGGAAACCCACAAATTTATTATAATGTACATCAACAAGATATAAAGCCTGACTTTGCCCAGATTTTTGTTCAGATGGATGAAGAGGCTAGTCCTGATACAAAGAAAGAATTAATAAAAAAGCTTCGAAACAAATTTTCAGATTTCCCCTACGCAAGGATTGAAGTTAAGGATTTCGAACAGGGAACTCCAATAGAAGCCAATATTGTCGTGAGAGTCTTCGGCGAAAATCAGGATACTTTGCGATCGATTTCATTTAAAGTGGAAGAACTTTTGCGAAAACATCCCGGAACATTTTACATCAATAATGAACTGAATGTTTATAAATCTGATATCAAAATAAAAATTGATAAAGAAAAAGCTCGAACATTAGGCGTGATGACGAGTGATGTAGATAAAGTAATCCGTATGGCTGTTGCTGGATTAAATGTGGGTGATTATATTGATGATAGAGGTGATTCCAGAAATGTGGTCATTACCCTTCCCCGGGAAAAGTTTTCAAACTTAAATGCACTTAAAAATTTATATGTCAATAATATTCAGGGTATCCCTGTACAAATTGACCAGATAGCAACCATCGGCTTTGAGAAATCCCCTACCGCTATCAATCATTTTAATAAATCTCGATTTGTTAAAGTTACCTCATTGACAAAGGATGGTGTATTAGCAAATGACATATTAAAAGATATTGTTCCGCAACTAGACAAAATGAAACTACCCGCAGGATATTCCTATAAACTGGCAGGAGAAAAAGAATCTGAAGGCGATACCTTGGGAGGGAATTTTCTTTCCGTCATTATCCTAAGTGCATTTCTTTTTGTAGCCGTTTTACTACTTCAGTTCAAAACATTCAAAGGAATCATTATCGTATTGTCCATCATCCCATTGGGAATTCTAGGTGGTGTTGTTTTACTGCTACTCACAGGAAATCCAATGTCATTGGTATCTATTATTGGTTTTATAGGTTTATCCGGGATTCAGGTCAAAAACTCTCTGTTATTGGTTGATTTTACAAACCAGCTTAGGCTTGAGGGTCACAGTATCGATGAAGCGATAAACATCGCTGGCGAAACACGTTTTCTGCCCGTAGTTTTGACTTCAATTACTGCCATTTGTGGGCTCTTGCCAATTGCATTAAACCCAAATCCATTAATCGCACCACTCGCCATCGTATTGATTGGAGGTTTAATAAGCTCCACTATATTGTCAAGAATCGTAACACCCGTGATGTACAAATTGATTCCTCCACAGCTGGACGAAAAAATATAATTATCTAAAAACAAAATTAAAGACTTGTAGCAAAATCACACAACTTGTTTGTAGAGAAACACATTAACTAAACAATCAAAATTAAATATTATGAAAATTAAAAACGTCACAGTATTTGGATCCGGTGTACTCGGTGCACAGATTGCATTTCACACAGCTTATCACGGATATAATGTTACATTATTTGATATCAGTGATGAATTGTTGAAAAATGCCAAACTAAAGTTTGAGCAGTTCAAACCTATGTATCAACAAGATATAAACGCTGCCCTCCTCGATTTGGAGGCTGCTGTATCAAGAATAAGTCTAACGACAGATTTAGCAGAATCAGTAAAAGATGCTGATCTTACTATCGAAGCAATCCCCGAAAATATTCAGATAAAGAAGGATTTTTATACTAAATTAGGGATTGTGGCACCGGCAAAAACTATTTTCTGCACCAACTCATCTACGTTGTTACCAAGCCAATTTGCTGCTGAAACAGGAAGACCGGAGCGATTTTTAGCACTGCACTTTGCAAATTATTTATGGAAGAACAATGTGGCTGAAATTATGAGCCATTCCGGTACAGATCCTGAGGTTTTTGAAAAAGTGGTACAATTTGCTAAAACGATTGGTATGTTAACAATACCAATCTATAAAGAACAACCGGGATATGTGATGAATTCCCTTCTGGTGCCTTGGTTAATAGCAGGACTAGATTTATACCGAAATGGTATTGCAGATGCATCCTCTATTGACAAGACCTGGATGAAAACCGTAGGAGCGGATCTGGGACCTATGGCTATGGCGGATCTTGTAGGAATGACCACCGCATATAATGTTTCTAAGTCCTATGCAGAATTGACTGGTGAGGAGATATGGAAAGAAAGACGAGATTTCTTGAAAGAAAACTTTATTGATCAAAACAAGCTCGGTATCTCTACTGGAGAAGGTTTCTACACGTATCCAAACCCAGCCTATCAAGCAGTTGATTTCCTAAAATAAAGTACACACTAAGATATTCATCGCTAAGATAAATTAAGTTTTAATCAAATAAACAATACTAAAAATGAAAGAATACATTTTAATTACCGGAGCATCATCCGGTATTGGTTACGAAATGGCAGACCAATTAGCAGAGAAAGCATATAACCTGATATTGGTTGCCCGTACAGAAAGTAAATTGCAACAAATGCAATCTGATTTAACAAAAAAATATGGTGTTTTGGTTCATTATTTTGCTGCGGATTTATCCAATGTAAATGCTGCAAAAGACTTGTATAAAAAGGTAAAAGATGAAAATTTGCTCGTTAGTCATCTCGTAAATAATGCAGGTGTCGGCAACTATGGTGAGTTTACTGAAACTTCATTGGAAGAAGAACTGAGTATGATTCAACTAAACATTTCCAGTTTGGTAGTATTAACCAAGCTCTTTTCACAAGATATGGTCAGCCGTAAATCTGGCAGAATTATGAACGTAGGCTCAGTACTTTCATTTTTACCATTCCCCTACTTTGCTGTTTATTCTGCGACGAAAGCATTTGTATTAGCATTTAGCGAAACACTTGCCGCCGAGTTGGAAGGGACAGGCGTAATCGTTAATTCTCTTTATCCTGGAACAACAGATACTGGCTTTACGACACCTGATATGCAATCTACGAATCTCCATAAAACCAAACCAATGCATCCAGAGATGGTTGCAGAGCAAGGTATAAAGCATCTCTTAGAAGGAAATGGAAAAAAAGTTGTCGGTTTTCAAAACTGGTTTAATTCTAAACTCCCCAATTTTGTTCCTGACAGTATTATGATGAAGATAAAGAAGGGTCTGGCGAGTCATAAATAAGTATAATTACCACTAAAGCAGTGTATTAAAAAATGAAAAGGAAAATCGCATTTGCATTGATAATGGGAGTTATAACGACGGGGATTATATCTTTTACTGTAATATCTGTTAACATTGGATTTAAACCCAATTTCTTAAAAATCTGGTCGAAGTCTTGGGGTCTTGCATACGTCGTGGCTCTCCCAACAATTTTAATAATTGCCCCACGCATTCAAAAGTTAGTCGATTATTTATTCGACAAACAAGATAGAGAAGTATCGAAAGACACATCTAAAAATCAGTAGTATTACCTCCAATGATATTGTTTCTTTCTATGTGAGAAATATCCTATCAGCGGATGATAATGATCAAAAATAATTAAGTTCAAATGATAAATCTTAAATAATGAAAACAACAAAATTTTTCATATTTGTTAGCTTAACGAGTATGTCATTATTACTTACCTCTTGTTACTCACATAAAAAAGTAGTTCAATCTAGTCTGCCTTATTCCGAAAAAATCAACTGGCCGGAAGGTTTTAAACCTGCAGAATCTGATTTTTTCATACACAACGAGATAGACATTAAAGCTTCTCCTCAAGTGGTTTGGGACATTTTCACCAATGCTGCCAAATGGCCGGAATGGTACAAAAAAGCTGAAGGTATCGAGCTGCTATTCACCTGACAGAAAGCTTAACCCAGCCAGTGTCTTTATTTGGAATCCGGCAGGGAAATTCACTTCAACCATCAAGGAGTTCAATGCTCCATACAATATCGCTTGGTTAGGCGAAACCGATAATAAAAATATGACCGTTTACAATGCGTGGATGATTATTCCAACCATAGAAGGCTGCAAGGTTGTTTCAAACGAATCCCAAAAGGGACCTAAAACAAAAATGGAGAAAATTTTTGCCCCTAATATGGTTCGTAAAAATATTAAGAATTGATTAATAAGTCTGAAAGAACTGTCAGAAAAACAATCAAATAATTAAAGCACAGGAGCTATCTCTTCGCACTTACTGTAAAGTAAACATCAAGAAGGTTAATAAAACAAGATCGAAAATAAATTACACTGCAATCTGTGTAGAAGGTGGAACCATAAAAGCAATTATCTAACAGTAAATTTCTAAATCAACTGAATGTTTGTTTTACCACGAATAAATAAACGGGATTTTAATTATAGGTTTCTTTATAAAATTTATCCATCCTGTTATTTTGTCAATGGCCAATGCCGAACCAGATATAAAACCGGCAGTTGTCAAAAAGCCGTTTTCTTTGAATGAAGATGCTAAAAACTTTGTACTTCAAAACGAAAAACTTTTTAAAACGCTCAAAAAAGCAGCAAATCGATACATTGGCGGAGAAACATTAGCTGAAACTATACTTTCAATTAAGAAATTGAACGAAAAAGACTATACTGTCACAACCGATTTTATGGGTGAGAGTATACGTAACGAAAGAGATGCAAATGATGTGACCGAAGAATTCATAAGATTTGCAAAATCTATTGCCACAGAAGGTATGAATAGTTCGATTTCTTTAGATCTATCTCATATTGGCTTATTAGTTTCAACGGAATTGACAATTAAAAATCTTAAATTGATTTGTGAAGCAACTGCAAAATCAAAACAAGAGGTGATCATAAGTATGGAAGGAACAGATAGAACCGACCAAATAATTGCTATTTACAAAGAGTCCTTGAAAGAGAATTCAAATTTAGGGATAACATTACAGGCGTATCTATACAGAACGAAAGATGACCTAAAAGACCTGATAAATTTGTCCGGTAGCATAAGACTGGTCAAAGGTGCTTATGAAGCGTCTAAGGATCTTTCAATTCCAAGAGGAGACGAGCTTGATGAAATTTATTTGCAATATGCAGAACAATTATTTGAAAACAACCATCATTGCGCAATTGCATCACACGACGACAAAATATATAGAGAAATCACAAAACTTATTGATAGGTATAAACCTACAAATTATTTCTTAGAGAGACTATTGGATATTCAAAATGAGGAATTAGAAATATATAAGAATAAGGGTTATAAATGCCGAATATATGTTGTTTACGGTAAGGAATGTTATTTGTACTTATGCAATCGTTGGGCTGAATATCCATTGAACGTATTTAGGGCATTGGCGGATATTGTAGAATAAAACCGATTAGTGAGCCTCCGAAGAAACGTAAAACACTAGGGAATAACCCTTTACAGTACCTTACTTTTTCCTATTAAAATGTTATTTAATTTTTTCTGAACATTTTGGTAGAGTGTATTTTGTTAGCGATTATTTTTATTTAATTGATAAGTATTTAATTCCTATAAATGCAGTTAAAGAATAATTAATCCTTTTTACTTTCTCTTCTTCCGTCCATTAAAAAAAACCGGCTATTTTATAAAATAGCCGGCTCTTAACCAGTTCTTTATATGATTAGTTGAATTATTCCCCCCTTTCTGTGTCTTTAGTAACCTCAGGAATGAAAACCAAATAGTCGTAACCTTTTATAATTCTTTCCAGCTTCAAGCCGTCTACTTTAAGCTTGTTTTTAGAAATTGCTTGTTTTAATGGTCTTAAATCATAAGCATACCAATTGTCATCTTTTACGACGGTTAAGAAAGATTTATATTGATCTAAATCAGCCAATGTTTTACCTTGTTGCTTTCCGATGAGCATAATGTGTAATGACTTCCGGTAATTTGCCTCTTCAATATTAGAAACCAAGTTGCCAATATCGAATACCTCCATTAAACTCTCTCCTTTGGGCATGTGATTAGCACCAAATTTGAAAAGATTCTTCTTGTCTTTCCATTCAGGAAGTTTTTCAAAAACCAAGTGTTTCATGTATTGAACTCTTAAACGATGAATTCGATTTAAATATAGTTCCCTGCTTAATTTTAATTCTTCAAGCTGCTCTTTCTCGTTGGCTGATAAATTCAGAGTGCTCAATGCGTTCATTTTTGCCAGACAATCGTCAGAGAGCAAATAGAATGTGGTGTTCTTTTTTGTGTCATAAGCAGCGGAATTATCTATCATCTGCTTATAAATTTCTTTTGCTTTAGCATTTTTGGATTGTTTACTCAATTCCGAAAGCAGTAACCGATCTGAAAATATATTAATTTGATCAGCTCCATATAGTTTGATATTATGCTGAACTATGTTTTTGAATAAATCAAACTCAGATTCACCTTGTAAAAAAGATAAAGCTGAGCCTGATTCATTACGGAATTTGTCCAGTTCAGCAGGTGATAAGGATTTAATTTTTGTTGATATTGTGTTGATTGTATATTGATCAATTTCAAGAATATAGTTGTCGAACTTAGTATTATTGATAATCGCGTTTGTGAAGTAAGGGACTTCATTGGTGAAATGTTGCTCGCCCAATAAAACAGAATTGCTTTTGCTGATTTCATCCTGTAAGGTCGTCCAGCCTTTACCTTCGAAAGCGTTGTTATTGTTTTTTTTAAAGGTGGAGTAGTTTTTTTGAATTAAACTATCCATTAATGTGGTTTGTGCGTAACTGAAATTGGCAATAAATAGGGTTAGAATTATTAGTTTGGTTTTCTTCACTTTTTTTTAGAAAGATACAATTATTAATCATTATTGTCCAGCAAAATTTAAAACCAAAACATATCTAGCAATCAATTATTTGTCATTTTATTTTGATGATTTATAGAAATTAGGCATCAAAAAAAAGACATCTGTTCACTTTCAGCTTGATCAACAATCCCGTCTTTTTCAGGATTCTCTAGAAACTTAATCAATTGAATGTAATTGAAGAGGTGGATTTTACAAAAACTAACCAAGTTTGAAAATGTTCAGTTTCTTTTGAGCTTCTTTTTTATTACGGCTATCAGTAAGTTAACTGCAAAACCAGTATAGGATTATGGTCTATCAGGAAGATATTATCAAAATAGCATTGTATTTCCGGGGGAGGTCTGCTGGAAGAGCAATGAGCGGTAAAGGAAAATCTTTGTCCATATTACAGAAATTAAAAGACATTTTTTTTGAATCCTTTAAGGACAAAGGACATCCTGAACAATTATCTCAGGAAGTGCATAGGCAAATCGAATCCTTTACAGGTATTGCACATTCTGCTTCTTACACAGTGGAAAGTTATCAGAGTCTATATTTATAAGACCTACTACCCTATAGAATTCATGGTGTCAGCCATCAATAACGGAGGTCAAGTTTACAGAATGGAAGTGTATATTCACGAAGCAAAAATGTCGGGAGTAACCATTCATAATTCGTGTATCAATCTCAGCGAATTGCAGAAGACGGTCTATGGAAAAGATGTGTGTTTGGGTTTTATGTCAAACATTGGCCAGTATTTATATATCCAGCTTGTGGTAAACAGAAAAATAATCCCATAAAGTACGATTACCATTTTCTATTAATAGCATTGCTTTCTATAGTTACTAAAGACTCTCCACGATTTAATTGATTTGATCTTGAGGAAACTCGACCTTCTTTTTATGCTCAATACTTAAATGTGACAGCAATATAATTGT
This sequence comes from Chryseobacterium glaciei, assembly GCF_001648155.1. NCBI lineage: Bacteria > Pseudomonadati > Bacteroidota > Flavobacteriia > Flavobacteriales > Weeksellaceae > Chryseobacterium > Chryseobacterium glaciei. Next base: position 138,102 of record NZ_CP015199.1, read on the forward strand.
TAATTTTTTCAATTGTTTTCAATGGATATCAAAGAACTTGTATGATTTAATTGATTCTTATAACTGAGGTTCCTGCTTTTTCTTTGCCGATGATCATAGGAAGTATAAGGCACATAAAACCTTAATCCTCCAAGCTGTTGGAGGAAGAGGCTCGAAATATTTTTGTCCGCAGGATTCAGGAGTGTCTGAAAAATTGATTGGAGCTTGTGGAAAGAATTTTTATAGAAACCCAAAATTATTTTTTTAGGTGACTGATACTTTTCTACATTTGCATTAGTAAAAAGCAATACCTCTGTGATAAAGATGACAAAACAGTTTCACTGATGATCTACATTTATTTGTAAGTGTTGATGAGATAGATCAAAGAGTCGGTTGAATATTTGGCAGGAAAAATCTTTTAGAACAAAACTTTTTGACGAGATTATCAACCAATACTTTATTTTAATTCATAAAATAAAATTCAAACGATAAAAACTTATATCTAAATAAAAGGTAAGTGGTTTGAAATGCTTAAAAGAAATTTTTGGAGAATGCAGGGCTTAAACAAATAAGTAAGATTAACCATCTACTATCTTGGAAGAATATATTTAATCTGATGTTTTAAGCAATTATATTATAAATTTGTAAAAAACACTAAACATCGCAAAGCCAACCAATTTTAGATGTATATACGCTTCATTATAGCACATACATTTAAGTTCATGGCAATTTAAACACAGAATCAGAATACAAGGTGTTTTGGATTAGAAAAATAAAAAGGTAATGAAAATTTCAGTAGCACAAACAAGACCAATTAAAGGCGACATATATGCAAATATTGAGATACATAAAAAATTGATTAACCTTGCTGTTTCTCATAAGACCGACTCAATATTTTTTTCCGAACTTTCTGTTACTGGTTATGAATCTGAGGACAAAGCAATGATACATTATCCAGAAATTGCAAAGAAATTTTCAATGCCAGTTTTAATGTCTAACTGCGTGGGGTTTTGCGACAACTTCCAAAGTGTTGGAAAAAGTTCGGTTCGGAGCAAGCAAGGAAATTTGGTAGGACGACCAAAAAGCAATATTGACCAATAAAAATATCAAGTGACACAAGAAGAAATTAACATAAATAACATCTTAACTTTCGACAATTTAATGGTAGAAATACCAAGTGGGAACATTGAATTGAGGGACGACAGGACAAAACAAAATTGGACTGTTGAGATAAACCCAAAAACGCTAATGGCAATTTGAGGAAACGATAATAATAAACTAATAAATAAACTAATAAAAATGACTTTCATTAAAACAATTTTTACATTTTTAATTACGCTTTTAATTGTAACAACAACTTTTGCACAAGAATCTAAACATAAAACCAAAATCTTATTAATCGGGACAATTCACTTCGAAACGCCTCATTTAGATCAGTTTGAATTAAAGACTGACGATTTTTTAGCTCCAAAAAGACAGCAGGAACTGGAAGAGTTGACCGGAATTTTGAAACGAACAAATGCTGATAAAGTGATGATAGAAAAACCATTTAATCAGCAAAAGCAAATTGATAGTTTGTATAATGCATATTCCCAAAACAAGTATAAATTAACAGTTTCTGAACGAGAGCAAATCGGTTTTAGATTAGCTAAAAAATTAAATTTAAAACATATCAATTGTATAGATGTTTTTTATGGAATGAAACATGACAGTTTAGTTTCTGTAACTGCTAAAGAGAAAAATCAGTTATATCTATTAAATGAATTAAGTACTACTGCGAATAACTTTATACTTGAAATAGATAACGTATCAAAACGAAATTCAATAACCGAAATACTAAAATATATCAACACAAAAGAACTTTTGCAGAAAAATTTATCACTGTACTTAAAATATTATGCAAAAATTGGTGCTGGAGAGAATTATATTGGTGCCGAATCAGTTTCTGATTGGTATTTGAGGAATTTAGCCATTTACGCTAATATAATTACTCAAATCAATGCAAATGACAAATACGTTATACTCATATTTGGACAAGGACATATTCCGATATTAAAACACCTACTACAAAATAATGACGACTTTGAACTCGTTGAATTAAATAGCGTATTAAAATAAACTGCGCCCAACCGCCCGTTTGGCAATATGAAGGATTTAGGCTAAATTTGAAGATGGTTTTGTACTTGAAAAATTAGTCAGTAACCGAAATTTGAGTTTTATTTAGTCTGCCACATCGCCAAGCGGCAAAGCGTTGTGTAACATTTTGTGCAGAACGTGTAACTAAACAAAAAAATAAATATTTTTTAACAAAAAATTATGCAAGAAGAAATAACGAAACATTCAAAAAAAATTTACAAAACTGTGAAAAATTCAGAACACACATTGGGAGAGAAAGTGAAAGAAATCATCATAGAAATTTTTATAATCGTTTTTGCTGTAACACTTTCAATATGGTTACACAGTTGGAGTGAACACAAACATCAACAAGAAGAAGTATCAGTGTTTCTTGGTAATTTAAAAAATGATTTAAAGGATGACATAAAAAAGCTCGACAATGGAAAGGAACAATATCAAAAGGCAAACATAGATTATGAAAAAATTTTAGCACTGACGCCTCTTCAACTTGACAGTATTTATAAGTCTAAAGATATAGTTCATTTCCCTGTTTTTTCACATGGAAATATAATGAATGTTGGAAATTTTGAAGGTTTTAAGTCAAGTGGTAAAATTGGCTATATTGAAGACGAAAAATTAAAACAGAAAATCTTAAGTTATTACCAAATAATTGTACCGGCAGTTAATGAAGTTGATAAAATTTATGATAGTTTTTTATTTAAATGTTTTGATAAAATGATAGAAAACGCTGATAAACCTGAAGAAAAATTATATTCAGACCCAAAATTTAAAAAAACAGTCGAATTTCTTGTCAGACTAGGTAAGAATAACATAAGGGTTTATGACGAAAATACAAAACCAGAAGCAATTGAACTTATTAAAGAAATTGAAAAGAAAGAGAATAAATAAAACGGTACACAACGTCCGTTTGCCAAAATGGCGGGTTTAGGCTTAACTTGAAGATGGTTTTGTACTTGTAAACGAAATTCTTTAGTTTAATAACAGTTTTAAGAAATAAAAAATATTTAAAAAAATTAACAACTGTCTGAAACGATCATTTTAAATTTTGTACTATATTTACAATACAAAAAGTTAAAATTGCAATATGCACCCGGCAAAGGTGCATGTATCTATCATTTGATTATTCCAATTAAGTATATGAATTTCAAATCATTTCAATTCATCCTGACACTTTCGTTAATCTTTATTACAACTTCAGTTTCATTTGGTCAGTCAAAAGACGAGGTAGAAATCAGAAGGCTAGAAAAACTTTGGACTACCCTCCTGGACAAAGGTGATACAGTTTCGCTAGCATCTATATGGTCAAAAGATTATGTTGTGAACAATCCGAACGGAAAAATTGTTACACCTTCTGATATAATTAAATTAATGAAAGAAGGTCACAAATTTCCATTAGTAGAAAGGTATATTGAAAAAATAACATTCAATGAAAATGTGGCTATCGTGATGGGTAAAGAAATGCAACAGCCTTCTGAAAATATTAAGAATGTTGACAATTGGCTTCCTCGTAGATTTACGAATGTGTGGATTAAAAAAGGAAAAAACTGGCAGCTTGCAGCAAGACAATCAACAGAAATCAGCGTCAGCAAATAGAACAAAATATTACTACTCCTTTCTCTCTGCGGGTGCGACAGCATACCAGTAGCATAATCATCTTGCTTACTTTGGGTTGGGAATACATATATTTTCTTTGGATAAACACTTTTCCATAGCCTTCATTCTGCCTCGCTTGTATTTTCATCTGGCTAAAAGTAACCCCAAGCATCATAATTTATTCTTCAGTAAAATATAGTGTCAATGGTTGATGAAAATCCGTCAAAGTCCATAACGATATGATCTGCCCATTTGATTTTTTCCCAAGCGTCTAGTAAATCAGGTTCTAATTCGGTTCTCTTTTGGTAGCCAATAAATTTTTCAAGTCTGTGATTATAATTGATTTCACTTCTGCTCCTTGTTTATAGGCTGTCGCAATTTCAAAATTGAAAGAATCCTTATTCGGATGCCCATTAATTATTAATATTTTTTTGTTCATCTGCTTTTTGATTTATTTAAAACACAAAAGTAAAGATGGAATTTTTGTTCTGGCAGGACATTTGTCTTAAAAAAAATCTTTTCTTATCCTTCTCAAATGTCTTTGTGTAACACCTAACTGTTCGGCAACTATTTTCAAGAATTTCACCCAATTCGGATTCTTCAATGCCAAATCATCAATTATATTTTTCGGGAAGATCAACAATTCAACTGAAGTAATTGCCTGGATGTTCTCGGCTGTACCTTGTCCTGTAATAAAAGATGAATAAGCGGTCACTAAATTATTTGGGAAAGTAATACAATACGTAATTTCTTCTCCTTTGTCTGAAATATAATAGGAACGAAAAATACCGGTTAAAACAAAAGCCACTTCTTTGCAAGTTTCGCCTTCACGAATAAAATAATCCGCCTTGTTTAAATCTCTTTTAGTAGATAGTTGAATGAGGTTTCCAATTTCATCGTCTGTTAAAACATTGAAGGATTTAAGGCTATTTTTTTATCATTATTATTTAGCTTTTGACAATGCCATTTTAATTGCAAGTCCAGTTAAAACACTTGCCATAAACCATTTTTGCACTTTTACCCAAGAAGGTTTTTTGGCAAAAAACAGTGCGACTCTTGAGGCTGTTAGTACAATAATAAAGTTGATCGTAAAACTAACTAAAACTTGCACGGCCCCAAGTTGTAAGCTCTGCGTCATAATAGAACCATATTCCGTTTTTATGAATTGTGGAAAAAAGGATAAATAAAATACTGCAACTTTCGGATTGAGCACATTTGTTAAAAATCCAGTGCTGAATAGTTTGCCAGGCTTGTCATAAGGCAAGTTTTTTTTTGTTTCAAAAATATTTTTGCTGTTTGGCTTTATTGCCTGGTAAGCTAAGTACAAAAGATAAATAACGCCTAATGATTTCAATGTTGTATAAGCAAATGGTACTGCAAAAAGCACCGCAGTAAGCCCAAAGGAAACCATAACAATATGAAACATAAAACCAAAAACAACGCCTGCTAGCGAAATTAGACCAGCCTTTCTGCCTTGCATTATAGAACGGGAAATCAAATAAATCATATTCGGTCCCGGACTGATAACAAGTACCAAAGCAGATAGTGCAAAAATCAAAATATCATTTAATGGGATCATATTTTTCTGTTTTTATTTTTGGTATTTTATAATGACTGCAAGGGGTTTCTGCTTTGTGCTGGTGGGGTAATTAGAATTTCTTCGGGTCAAATTTAGTACAAAAGCTGAATTTATCCTGTATCAGTTTAAATGGTTTTTGTTTTCTTGTAAATAGATCATTGCTTCTTTAACTGCTTGTATTGAATTTTTTGGATTAAAACCTAATTCTGTTCTTGCTTTTGTGATGTCGAAATCTTGTTGAAGGCCTGAAAACATCGCAATGTCTTTTGTACTCAACAAAGGTGCTTTGCCACTTATTTTACTACCAATTTCCATAAACCAAGCGATTATAAATAATATTGGTTTGGGAACCGCCACAGGAAGTTTTATTTTCAAGTCTGGAAATAATTCCTGTGCAATTTGTGTTGTAGCTTTTATAGAAGTACACTTTTCATTTGCTAAAATATAGCGTTCGCCATTTTTCCCTTTTGTTGCAGCTAAATAACAACCTTCTGCAACATCTTTTACATCAATCCAATTTAAAGTGATGTTTGTTTCAACCGGGATTTGTTTTTCAATAATTAAGGAGATAATGTTGTAAGAAACGCTTAAAGGTTTAAAAGCGGTGCTGCCAATCATTGCAGATGGTAAAACGGCAACCAATTCTATATTGTGCTTTTGGGCCAATTCAAAAGCTAACTTTTCGCCGTCGTTTTTTGAATTGTAATACATATCCCTACGGTCAGGATTTTGACCATAACTTTCTTTAGTGGGAAGTTTAGAATAATTTAGGGCAGCAATAGAACTTACGTACACAATTCGTTTTACGCCTGCTTCTGCTGCGGCTTCAACCATATTTCTTGTACCTTCAAGATTGACATCATAAATTTCTTTTTTAGGATCTTTCGCCCAAAGTTTAAAAACAGCGCCAACAGCATAAAATGTTTCCACGCCTTGTAAAGCTTTTATTAATGACTGTTTGTCGGAAATATCAGATTGTACCACCTCACAATCTAAACCAATAAAAGGCTCTTTGTTTTTGATGTTGCGAACCGAAGCCCTTACAGGAATGCCTTTACTGATAAGCAATCTTACCAAGTTGTTACCAAGATGTCCGTTTGCACCTGTTACCAATGCTAAATTTTTCTGTGCCATTTTTTTAATTTTTAGTAGGACACAAAGTTGGGTAATGCATTTTCAAATACACTTCGCAAATGTTACTTAATCATCTGCTTTCTAATTCTACTCAAACTTTTGGGGTTCATTCCTAAAAACGAAGCAATGTATTGAAGAGGAACATTGTGTACAATTTCAGGATAATTGTCAGTTAACTTTTTATAACGCTGTTCAGCCGTTAAGGTTGCTAAATCTTTTGACCGGTTTTCGTTGTATGTAATAGATTGTTGAAACACCCAAATGCTAAAATCTTTAAATGCTAAACTATTTTGAATAAGAAAGTCCAAATCAATTTTTGTAATTCTCAAAAGTTCACATGCTGTAATGCATTCTACATTTTCAATAGATTTTGTTTGGCTAGTAAAATTGGTGTAGGAAGTCAAAAATCCAGGTGGGCAATTGATATGCGTTGTAACTTCATCACCTAAATCGTTGTAATAAAACAATCGCATAAAACCTGATACAACAAAATAAAGATATTTAGGAATTTTGTCTTCGTGTTCAATAATTCGATTTTTAGGAAATAACACGGGCTCAAAATACTTTTTGCATAATTCTTTGTCGTTGTCAGTAAGTACAACTTTTAGACTGATCAGATTTGATAATTGGTCGTGCATTTTTTAATATTAGGATTTCTGTATACTATTTAATCTACGTTTGGCAGCTTGGCGATGTGGCAAATAAGAAAGCTTAAACCCTCCGTATTGCCAAACTGCGGCTAGCGGTCGTTATTGTTTGGCCACTCTTTGACAGGTTCTATCCAATCATCTAATGCTTTAAACAAAAAACCGTGTTTTAATTTTGTATTTAATTCAATTTCTTTATAATAAACTTGTCTAATAAACCTTCAAAATCCAATCAATTTAAGAATTGTTCTCTATATTCTGTTGGGGTTAAGCCTACTTCTTTCTTAAATAGCCTTGAAAAATAAGGAGGATTCTCAAATCCCAGTTGATAAGCAGTTTCAGAAACAGTATTGTCTGTACTTATCAGTAAGTTTTTAGCTTCCGTAATCAAGGAAATATGAATATGATCTAATGCTGTCTTTCCTGTTTCCTGTTTTAGAAGATCACTTAAATATCTTGTGGATAGAGATAATTCTGATGCCATATAAGTAACTGTTGGCAGTCCTTCTTTTTGAAGTTTACCACTCTCAAAATATGATTTTAAAATTTGAGTAAACTTAGTGATTATTGTTCCTGACAACGAAGTTCTATTTAAAAATTGTCTTTTATAATAGCGCTGGGAATATTTTAAAATTGAATCAATATGGGTCAGCATAATATCTTTGCTGAAATCGTCCTGATTATTGTAATATTCCAATTTTATTTTTTTAAAGAGATCCCAAATCGTGTCTTCTTCTTTGGGAGATAAATGCAGAGCTTCATTAACTTCATAATCAAAAAAACCATACTTTTTAATTTCTGAATAAAGATTTGTATTCATCAGAAAATCTTCGTGAATGTAGATCATAAAGCCCTTTTCAGTCACCTCAATATCACTCATCGTAATTTTTTGTCCCGGTTTCACAAAAGCCATAGAACCATTATTATGATCATACTTTGTTTTCCCATAAAGAATGGTACCAGATTTTATTTTTTTTAAGGCAATTTTATAAAAGTCCATTGTAAATTCTGTTTCTGCAAATGTGCAGCCTTTTAATTCTTCAAAAGTTACTAAACCCAGCAAAGGATTTTCAGGCGGTGGAAATCCATTCGAGGTATACAGATCGCTAATTGTTTTGTAATTGATCATTTGAAAACTGTTTATAAAATATAAATTTACGTTTTTGTAAGATTATTTTAAATTGGTTCCTTAGATTTCTTCAAGATAAGTAACGTTCGGTTCAACCATCAGTTTTCCATTTAGAAATGCAAAAAATTGTGTTACATAATCTTGCTCAAGATGCCAGTCATAAGTCTGTTTCGAAGTATAAACAGCAAAAATAATGATGGTATTTGGATCTTTTACTTTTCTCATCAGTATAAAATTTTCACAACCCTCCTCATTCAGTATGTGAATTCTTGTTTCCTTGGCTAGCGGCAGAACTTCATTAATATATTCAGATTGGATTTTAAGAACAGCATAAGTTATAATTTTATTTACCATTTTTTCTTATTTAATACTTTTTAAGATTGAGCTCTCAAACATCTTAGGTGCAAATTGCTGTAAGAAAACAATCATACTAGACATTTTCCCAACAGGATTGCTGAATTTAGGTTCTTTGGTTTCTATTAATTTTGAAATAGCATTTACAACAACTGCTGGAGACTGAGCTTCATCTAATCCTTTCTGAGTTGCCACATTCACTTTTTTTCTGTAATGGTTATAATCTTCAATATTTCCTACTGACGAAACAGCATTATGTCCAAGATTTGTTTTGAACCACACTGGTTCAACCACACTTACTTTAATGTTAAATTGATGCAATTCAAAACGTAATGATTTGAAATATCCTTCTATTGCATGCTTAGAAGCAGAATAGTATGATAAATTCGGAGGTCCTATCAATCCAACAATAGAACTTACGGTAATGATCTGCCCGGATTTTTGTTTTCTTAAATACGGTAACAAGATATTAGTTAATTTAACTGTTCCCCAAAAGTTGGTTTCAAACTGTTGTCTTGCAATTTCTATGGGCGTCTCCTCTGCAATTCCTGTTACCATAAATCCAGCATTATTAACGAGAACATCCAAACGTTCTATTTCATTGAATAGCTTTTGACTAAAGGTGTTTATTGATTTATCATTATCAAGATCTAACGGTAAAAGTTTAAAAGGCACATTGTATTTTTGTGGATCTCTACTGGTTCCAATCACTTTAAAACCTTTCTTATGAAGATCATTTGCCAACACTAATCCAAAGCCAGATGATGCTCCGGTTATTAAAATTGTCTTGCTCATATTTTTTAATTTTTCGTTATTATTAATGAGGCAAAGTTAAATTGATCGTGTCTGCTGCTTGTTATACAAAAGTGGGTAGATATGATACATTTCTACGTTGATTAAATCACAAAAAATATAAATATTAGAAAGTACCTAAGATTCATTTTTAAATTTATTTAAAGATCACTATTGAGGTTATATCAAAAACCATTAATCTTTCAATAAAAAGCCCCTATTTGAAATGCCTGACAAATTTTATGTAGAACAAAAACTTAAATGCCTTAAAAAGATTTATTTCAGGAATATTGTAAGAAACAAGATAAACAAGAATGTGGAAAGAATAAGAAATAGCTGATAATATTTATAATATGCTTGCCATAATTATTTATATTAAATATATTTACAAATATAAAAATTTATTAAATATATAAGATAGTAAATTTTAAAATTAAGACGGCTTTATTCCTCGGAATACATGAAAAGTACTAGTACGAAAATGTAACAATAAATTTCATTGTACATGAAATTTTTCATAAAATTTAAAACAATAACCATATGAAAAAACACATTTTTAGCTTACTAGCTGTGATCAATTCACTATTTTCATTCTCTCAGATTGGAATTAATACTCCAACACCTCAAAAAACACTGCACGTAAACGGCTCTTTACAGGTAACTCGTGAATTAAATCTTGGAGGAGATGACGCTACAGAAGGAAACGCCGGAAACAAAGGCCAAATACTTACCTCTAATGGCTCTGGTCAAGTCCCCAACTGGACTGATCCTAATACTTCAGCTGGAAGTATGACATTTTCCGGTTTGGGAGAAAGGACAACCTTAAGTAATATTATCCAGCCTAGCGTCACAGTCTATGTTCCGTATGAAACCATTCCATTGATATCTGCAAATTTGATGTATGAGACGTCTACCAATTCATTTGTGGTTTTAAAAGCAGGATATTATCAATGTATGGCATTTATTCGATTTGATTTTCTTTCTTCACCAACAGGGGCTGCAAATACTGGTATCTTTATTGTTAGAAATGATTTTCCCAACGTGATTGGTGCTGTAACTTCTAGTGTTATAAGTGGTCAAACCGGATTATATAGCAACTTAGCGGGAATAGGTTATTTTAATGTAGGAGATAAGATTAAAACAGCTATAATCGTTGGAGGTAAGGAATGGAAATACGATGTTGGTAACTTGAGTATTACACGCATAAATTAACCTTATTTTACAACAGCATGTAACTTTTAATGTTATTAATTAAAGCTTAATTCTATTTCAAAAAAACAAGAGCATTTCAAAAATAAAGGCTCTTGTTTTTTATTTGAAAGAATATCTTATACTATATTAGAAATTTAAGCTTAGTTGAAAAAAAATATTTAATACAGCTACAAATTAATGACTCTATTTTAAATCTATTAAAATTATATTTGTAATTTAAATCATATACTTTACTAAGATGGAATTTGAAATTGTCTACACAAAGTCTATCGACAATCTATTTAAGAAAAGCCCTAAAAAGAATGGCTTTTATAGTGTTTTGCTTTGTTTGAAAGGTAGTTTATCAATAAAAATAGGCTATCATAGTTTTGAACTACGTTCCAACATGATATCTATTTTAGCTCCCGATATGATTTTTTCAACGGCTCAACCCTCAGATAATTTTGAAATAATTCAACTAATTTTTCCTAAATCTTTTTTGCAAAAAATCTTTCTTAAAGAGGAAATCATCAATGAACTATTGGAACTGAACACTGATTATCCGCCCGTATTTATGTTGGAAGAATCTTTTGGTCACGTTTTACAAAAATTCAATCAAATCGGCGAGGAACTTGAAAGAAAATCTGCTTATCATCTAGATATTATCCGGTTAATCACAGTAGAAATTTTGTACGAATATAACCGTGCTTGTGAGTACTGTTTACTCGGTTTCCGAAAAAACATGAACCGCAACTATCAACTTACCTACCAGTTCAAAAAATTAGTAGATGAGCACTTTTTAATGTGGAGGTCAATTGGTAATTATGCAGATCATCTGGGTATTACGGCAAAGCATTTAACCGAAGTTGTCAAAATAGAAACAGGGCATACAGCATTGCAAATTCTTCATGAGCGATTACTGTTAGAAAGTCAGTATTTACTAAAGCATACGGCAAACTCTATAAAAGAATGTGCATATCTCTTAGGATTTGATACACCTTCTTATTTCACCCGGTTTTTTAAAACGCAGATGGAAATTTCTCCTCACGAGTATAGAGACCAAGAACAATAGGTGATTTTATATCAAGTCAATGAAGATAAATTCTACTTCTCAATCGTCATACCTATCGCCCATTAAACAATTGTTATAATATCTTTTTTTATCAAACATCAAGGGGGAGAAAGAACGAAATGTCCATAATCCGAAAATAATGAAATAGATTCCGAAGAATTGGGATGGTGTAAATGTGTCTGTATTTCGAAATTTGTCATCATCAATTAAAATCGAAATGAGTACGATCAATCAAACAACATCTCTTTCTGAAACGGCCAGTTGGAAAGCTTTGTTTATCGGCGGTAATGGAATAAAAGCGATTGCTTTAGCATTGGGAGTTATGCTACATGCTACAAATATATATTTGGCAACAACGGTCATGCCTTCTATTATAGAAGAAATTGGTGGATTGGAGTATTATGCTTGGAATACCACTTTATTTGTGGTTGCCTCAATAATAGGATCTGTTATTTCCGCTAATAGACTTTCGTTATTAGGACCTCGAAAAGCATATCAGACTGCTATTATTCTATTTTTCTTAGGGTCATTATGCTGCGCTTTTGCACCAAGTATGTACATCTTGCTGATGGGCAGGTTTATACAGGGGCTTGGAGGCGGGTTGCTCTTTGCCTTGTCATACGCTATGGTTCGTATCGTTTTCGATAAAAGATTATGGTCTAGGGCTATGGCCTTAATCTCAGGAATGTGGGGGATTGCCGCTTTCTCTGGACCTTTTATCGGCGGTATTTTTGCGGAAAATGATCAATGGCGCTGGGCATTTGGTAGCCTTTTGGTCATATGTATCCTTATATTTATTATCAGTAGCATAATTCTTCCTGTTCATAAAAGTAAAAACAATGCCCCATTAATACCGTATTTAAAACTAGTATTGCTTGTTCTGGCTGTCTTATCTGTTTCTATAGGAAGTATTTTAGAAAATATCATTGCTAATGTCTCAGGGGTCATTCTTGCCTTACTACTGTTATATATATTAATGGTAGCAGAGAAAAAAAATAGTGTGCGTCTTTTGCCTACCGGTGCATACAAACTCTCCTCTCCATTAGGTACTACCTATGCAATTATGACATTGCTGACAATTGCCACATCAATTGAAATTTTCGTTCCTTACTTTGCACAGATCATTAACGGATTTTCGCCTTTGAAATCAGGGTATCTCACCGTTTTAATTGCATTTGGATGGACCTTTTCTTCTCTTCTGTTCTCTGGTGTAAAAACTAGTTCTGTTGCTAAAATCATTCGCTTTGGCGCGGTATTTATGTTGGTCGGTTTAGTAGGGCTAACTTGGATTGCCGGTACAAATAATCATTCTACGTCATTATTTTTGATTTTGAATTGTCTATTTCTCTTTTTGATAGGCGTAGGAATTGGAATGGGCTGGCCTCATTTATTAACGAGTGTATTTTCAATGGCACCCAAAGGAGAAGAAGAGTTAGCGTCTGCTTCGGTCACCACTGTTCAATTAATGGCAACTGCTTTCGGAGCTGCTATAGCGGGGTTGGTTTCCAATATGGGAGGTATAACCGAACCCGGCGGTATAATAGGAGCACAAAATGCATCTTTGCTGTTATATGGTGTCTTTTCTATTGCTCCACTGTTAGCAATAGCGCTACTATTGAAAAAAAATAAGTAACAAATTAAAAATTTAAGATATGATAAGAGGACTTTATGAAACGCATATTCAAGTGAGTGATTTGAAAAAATCAGTTGAATTTTATACCCAGGTTTTAGGATTAAAATTTGCGCATTATGATGTAAACAGACCCATAGCTTTTTTATGGATCGGAGATGATAAGAAAGCTATGCTTGGCTTGTGGGAGCAAAAAGAAAATTTACAAAAACGACATTTTGCTTTTAGCTGTGATCAAGATTTTATACTGAATTCTGCTGAAGGATTTTTAAGCGATCGTGATTTAAAACCCTATAATTTCCTGAAAAATAAATCTGAAAAACCAATGGTGTTTAGCTGGATGCCTGCACTTGCTATTTATTTTGATGATAGAGATGGCAATCAATTAGAATTTATTTCTATTCTGGAAGGAGAAAGTCAGCCAGAATTAGGCGTAATTACCTACCAGGAATGGCTTGAATTGAAAAAGTAATTAGAGTTTGCTAAGAAATCAAATTGATTTTGATAATCAAAGAATTGTTACAATATTTTATTGAATAAATTTGGAACACGGCAAATTAATGCTATAAATCAACTGTCAACTCAATGAGCAACAGCGATGAAAATAAAATACATATAGACCAAATGTGGAGATTGTTCGTGGGATATTTTAACGACAATGTTTTACATCGGTACTATACTTTACAAATTGGTGTTGCTTTAAAGCAAAATTTTGAAATAAGCCTTGCAACATTTATATTATTGTAAGGCTTTATTTTCGTATTTAAATAATTGATATTAAATCTGATGCTATTTTTAGAAAACATTTTACATATCTCTAATTTCTTCCTAGGATTAATACTAAATCCTTTGTGAAAATTGAATTCACCCTGTGTAATCGATTTACAAAAGTAGAAGCTCTCTGTGGATTTTTACCATATACATTTTTCACCCGTTAGTACTTGTTGGAGTCATACTGGCTGTAAGAAACTGGTCGATTGAGCCCTGCATAAAACATCTGGTTGTAATGCCATTAATAGTATTAAAAAGCTTTGTGTTTGGAACACTTATTTTACTAATCCTTGGAATCAATAACATAATTTAATGATATTTCAATATTTAAAAAAAACGTTATTGCTGTGCTCTAAATTAATCCACAGTTGTTTTTTTGACCTTGATAAGAATTACTGAAAAGGAAGCCAGTAAAAATAAAACACCAGCCATAACAATAGCATTTGAAGGGTTGCTGCCTAAAAAACATTTGTAAATAAATCCAAAAGAAACTGTCTGAATCAGCATCGGAATGACGATCATCATATTGATCACCCCCATATAAACTCCCCTCTTGTTTGAAGGAATCGATGGAGAAACCATCGAATACGGTAACCCCATCATTGCAGCCCATCCAATTCCAAAGAGAACCATCGGTAATAATATCAAATATTCATTGTGAATGAATGGTAGGATTAGTAATGATATTCCTGTTGCCAAGAGACAAAATACATATACATTTTTGGAAGAATATTTAAGAGCAAAAGGAATCAGAAGCAGTGCTGAGATCATCGTTATAAAATTATAAAAACCATTCATCAGTCCTGTCTGACCGACTGCTGTTTCTACCAAACGAAGTATATTATGAGCCCATTCTATTTCAGTTGAATTTCCCAAACCAGTCTTCGAAAGTGCAATAATATGTTTAGCTTTTACCTCATCATTTTCAGAAACGTGATACAAGGTCTGCTTGATCATTGGAGTGACAAACTGCCAATAGCAGAACAGTGCATACCATTGAAATAAATAGACCAGAGCCAACTGCCAGAGTATTTTTGGCATATTGACAATAGACGTAAAAATATCAACAAATGGTGTAAAAACTGTATCTTTTTCTTTTTCCGCTTTCAACTTTACAAGTTCTTCTTCCGTTGGTGGAATTTCCGGTGTTTTGTACACAGACCATACCACAGAAGCAATGGAACAGAAAGAACCTAAGAAAAATGAATAATAGACCCAAGCAGGAATACCCCCCGATTCCGAAGTTCCACCGAAATATTTTTGAAAAACAAATAAGGAAAGGTTTGCCAGCGTAATTCCACCACCTACAAACAGACTCTGCATCTGAAAACCATAGGTCTGCTGTTCTTCTGGAAGTTTATCGCCAATAAAAGCTCGGTATGGTTCCATTGCGGTATTATTTGCAGCATCCAAAATCCACAGTAATCCTACCGCCATCCAAATTGAAGAACTGAATGGAAAAACGAATAATGCCAAACTGCAAAATACTGCACCCAGCAAGAAAAAGGGTTTGCGGCGTCCCCATTTTACACTCCACGTTTTATCACTTATTGCCCCGATCAATGGTTGAATAAGTAATCCTGTAACAGGACCTGCCAAATTGAGAATAGGAAGTTGATCTGCGTGAGCACCTAAAAATGAATACAATGGATTTACAGCAGTTTGCTGAAGCCCAAAACTATACTGAATCCCAAAAAATCCAACATTCATATTCCATATCTGCCAAAAACTCAGTCTTGGTATTATTTTCTTATTCATCGCTTATGACTTTATAATTTGATAGTTCTTATCAAGTACGATATCCGCCTTTTCTTTGAATTCACGGATGATGTTGTGTTCAATATCCAAAACTTTTTCAACAAAATCACTCTGCTCATCACGGTTTCTTTCCATTCGGTTTTCATATGTATCTTTATAATTACGATCTATGAAAATACTGAAATCAAAATCATCAATGTCCAATATATAAGTTCCTTCAATAATGAGAACCTGAGTACCGTCTATTGCTAGAATTTCCTCAGCGATAGAATTATTTATATAATGAACAAGGGGCTTTTCTATAAAAGATTTTCCTTCTTTAAACTGCTTTATATTTTCCTGAATGATATTTAAATGAACTTCGTGAATTCCAACATTGTCAAGACTTTTCTGTCGGTTTTCGTGATTGCTTTTAGGAGGAAGTTTAAAATAATCATCCATTTGTATCACTACACTTTTTATACCTTCTTCTTCCAAAACTTTTTTAAGGGCAAAGGCTGTGACCGATTTCCCGCTTCCACTTTCTCCACAAATCCCTATAGTCCATTTTTCATTGTGATTATAATTTTCCTTTATAATTTCGTAAATATTTTCAGCTGTATCCAAATGTCTCTGTTCCAAATTAATTACATCTCCAATCATCTTTCAATCCGTTTTAAAAATAAATAGTTTTTGTTTTAAATTCATTAATCTTCAGCATTATATCTTCATCAAAAGATAACCGGAGGCTGAAAAACACAGCTGATCTGTTCCTGAAGGGATCAACTGATCCGTAGAATAGTATTCTCTGAAACTCGAACCCTTCTCTGTGAGAAGTTTCTCATATTGGTTTACAATTTTTAAAGGTATTTCATTATAGCCTCTTTTCTTTAATCCCAGACAGAGCCACCCAAGATATATAGGCCAAGAACCTCCGTTATGGAAATGATAAGGCTGATTTTTAAAGTCGTAGCTGTAATTGTTTTCTAATAAATTCCAGTCAGCATCCTTTGGAAATATGATTGGATAAAAAACAGGAAGCATCCAATGATTAAACTCATCACTTAATTGTTCTAAAAACTGTAAAAAGGTTTCCATATTTAAATCAAAACCTAAAAGCACTGCCAAGGCATTTCCTGCAAGATCGAAGCGTTCATCATATCCGTCAGCATTCAACGATGCCCAGAAATAAGGTTTTTCATTAGCTTTTTGATAGGCTGTTTCGTGATATTTAGTTTCTCCAGAACTGTTTTTTCTGAAATTATTTTCTATCAGTTTTTTGGTTGTTTCAGCAAAAGATTTTAGCTTTTTATCTTCATATACTTCCGCTGCATTTTTCAAAGCCCAGTATCGCAGAACATTATCATAAAGTACATAGCCTGAAGTAACATATTCGTCTGCCCAATTCCCACCTAACGGACTATACAATAAACCTTTTTGATTAAATTCCCACGTTTTTAAGCAAGAAAATGCCTGATATATTTTATCCTTTAAAGTTTCTTTTAAATCTTCATCTTTAGAATATATGATGTATTCGCAGGCTCCAATAATCCACCAGATCGTTGCGTCTGTTCTTCCTACTAGCGTACCATAACTTGCCTTATCTCCATAAACATTGGAAGGGATCTGTCCGTTTTCGGCCTGATGATTTGCAAGAGTTTTTATAGATTTTTCCAGACCGTCCACTATCGTTTGATTTTTGATAAAAATCCCCGTGATTCCTGTCATCATAGAATCTCTTGACCATACCCTCGCATAATTATCTTTTTTCTCCGAAGATGCCAGGATTCCCTGGTCTGAAATTGCTTGTTCTATAACGCATAAAGCTTTTTTTGTAAACATATAATTTTTTAAATATGATTAAAGAAACTAACAGCAGAATATGCTGTTAGTTTATAATGTAAATTCATTTCACTATCAATAAGTGATCATCTGATGGTCATCATTCGTTATTAAAAATCAAATTTCATGCTCGCTCCGAAAGTCCTTCCCGGTAGTGTTCTCGCTCTGATGATTCCATTGGTTCCCTGTAAAGTACCTTCTTCTGCCTCTGTAATAGCCAATGCATTGAATACATTGTTGGCATTGACATTAAGCGTCAAATTTTTCAATAACCTATAAGAAATGTACGGATTTACGATCACATAACCCGGCATAATCAGCTCATTGCTGTCCTGAGTAAACGCTTTTGTAGATCCTACCGCAAAGAAACCAAAGCTTAACTTTTCAATATTCACATTTGGATTGAAAGAGTACATTACTTTTGGAGTTCTTCTCGGCATATTTCCGATGATGGTCTGATCTATCGCATTTTTAATTTCAGCGTGGGTATAGGTAAGTCCGGCTTTGATGTCAAAGTTTTTATTGATCTTATAGAACCCATCTAACTCTACTCCAAATGACTCATATTTATTTTCTGTTCTAAGCTGTGTGGTCGCTTCGTAATTAGCTTCAATTGTTCTCGCTTGAAATAAGGTCGTATTCAGGAAATAATTCGCACCTCTTAATTTGTAACCTACTTCGATCTGATTGAGTTTATTTACTTTTACTGCATCTAAAGCTGGATCATCATTATTCGTGTAGTTATAGCCTGCAAAAAGAATTCTGTCGGCAGAAGCACTTCCACCCTGACTTACCCTTGCAAAAACTGCATTACGGGAATTTAAAGCATAGTTTGCCCCAAATGAATATCCGAAAATACCATATTTGTAATCAACAGGAACATTTCCGTTCACGACTTCCACTGAAAGTTCGGGTGTTTCCAAAGTTCCGTTTTGATTAATGTCTATTGCACCTTTCGTATTCTGCGTCCCTGAGAAACTTCCCGTAACATTTCCGAAATCATATCTTGCTCCAAAATCCAACGTCAATTTTTCAATCGGATTTATTTCCACCTGAGCGTGTGGAGCTATCACTGAGTATTTGGTATCGTAAATTCTGTTCACGCCGCCAAAAGCCGGAACACCGTAATTTAGAAGTCCGTTATCTGTAATTTTAGTTCCTGTAGGGCTCAAAACATCCACTAATCTGGCATTATTATCAGAGACTTCCATCAGATAAGTATTCCAGTTCCAAGAGAGATTGATGTTTTGTGAGCTGTTGTAAACGCCGGTATTCAACTTTACTTTGTTCCATTTTTTACTGACATTAACATCGCTGAAAAAGTTGTTCAGATTATTTATTTTAGTGTTGAACAAAACCGTTTTCATATATTTTGCATTGCTGTCAACCGCTGTATTGGTTCCTGCATATACTGCGCTTCCGTAACCTATAACAGATTCCAAAATTTCAGATTTACTTCCAACTGATGCCGGAAACGGTGCTAAAAACTGACCGTCGTTTGCTGCATATCTTGCTTTAGCATCGACTTTCCAACCGGAACCGAAATCATAATTAAATTCAAACCCAACTGTTTTTGAGACGGAATGCATTCCGTCACGAATATCACTTTTCAAAATCTGTCCGTTTGCGCCAAGCGTAACATCATTTTTGAAGTTGGAAGACTGTAAAGCGCCAGTTAGGATATTATAATTGCTGAGAGAGCTGTAATCCGGATTCGAATCTGAGCCTGAAACTGCAATAGGCATCGGCATATAAGCTGCTGTACGGTCGTCTAGATATTTACCATAAATTCTGACACTTCCCTTTTCGAATTTCTTTAATAATGATAAACGAAACTGTCCTCCGTTATTGGAAGTATAGCCCGTTTTTCTGGGTCCGTCTCCTCCTCTGTAGAAGCCACCAACTCCAATGAAAAAATCTTTGCCAAGCCGTGTTCCATAATCGATATCTGTTCTGAAGTTTTTATAATTCAGACCAACCTGCTGGGTGATACTACCTCCTTCCTTTTCACCCGTTTTCGTAATAAAGTTAATGATCCCGGCTGGTGAATTAGATGCAAAAACAGATGCAGAACCTCCTCTCAATGCTTCAACCCGAGATACAAAAGAATCAAATCTTGTAAACTGATCCTGTGTTCCAAAAGCAATATCTCCAAACTGCATTACGGGAAGACCATCTTCCTGAATTAAAAGATACCTAGATCCTCCAGCAGAAACAGGAACCCCTCTCACAGTAATGTTCGAGTTACCCTCACCTCCTGAAGATTCGGCGCGTATTCCCGGAATGGTTCTGAAAATCTCAGCAGTGGTTCTTGGTGCAGCATTGATAATATCCGCTTGTTTTAAAGTAGAAATTGAAGTACTGGTCTTGATCGAAGATTTAGGATTAGAGTTACCTGTAATCACAACTTCGTCTATCACCTTATCTCGGGTTGATATTGTATCAGTAACAGTATTCTGAGAGAACATAAAGGCTGCAATATTCATTGTCCCGAAAATCAGTAATTTCTTTATTACTTGTGATTCCATAATATTTCTTAGTTTTTGTTATGTCTCAAAAGTATTTTTTTTAGGGTATCAAAAATTGATTTTAAACAAACTGTTAACAGCGTATTAATTTCAAACGATTGCGCAAACGGTTGCGGTTGGTAACTTTAAAATATATTAACTTTTAATTAACAAATACATTGTATTTATTTAACAAATATTAACAAAATACTATTACGTAATTATTCTTATTTTCTCCCAATAATTGAGACGAACAATCAAAATGAAAAGAACGACCATAAAAGACCTTGCTGAGATGCTTAATATTAGTACCTCAACAGTTTCGAGAGCATTGAAGGATCATCCTGACATTAGTAGTTCTGTTAAGCTCAAGGTCAGAGAAGCTGCTGAAACATTTAATTATGTTCCCAATGATTTCGCCATCAACTTTAGAAAAAAGTCTTCTAAAGTTATCGGTCTTATTGTTCCTGAGATATCGATGTTTTTTATACCCTCCATCATTAGGGGAATTTCCTCTGTACTTAATAAGGAAGGATATCATTTTTTCATCCTTTCTTCTGACGATACTTCTGCAACAGAAGAACAAAATATACAAACCTGTATTAACTCCAGAGTAGATGGTATTCTTGTTTCTCTCACAAAAGAAACGAAAGACTTTCAACATTTTCAAAAAGTAAAGGAAATGGAAATCCCCATTGTGATTTTTGATAAGATCATACCTCACCATAGCTTCGATTCTGTGATCTTTGATAATGCAAAAAACTCGGAACTATGTGCAGAGAATCTAATAAAGAATGGCTGTAAGAATATATTAGCAATTTTTGGTGATGAAAGTCTCGATATCACACAAACGAGAATGGATTCTTTCTTAAAAAAAATCGGGGAGTTTCCGGAAATTGAATGCAAAACAATATTTTGTGAGTCTGCAGATGTAGTAAAAGAAAAACTTGATATTCTTTTGAGTCAAAATAATTTTGATGGCTTTTTTGCGATGAGCGACGAAACTTTAATTGGACTTCATAGTTCCCTAATTAAAACAAATCTCCACAACAGTAACATAAAAGTGATTGCAATAAGTGAAGGTACACTTCCAAAATATCTTGACGAATCTTACCAATTTCAAATTAATGATGGATATAAAATGGGGATTATTGCAGCATCCGAATTACTTAAAATTATAAATAAAGTAGATGATGATGGTAGTACGAGACGTCTTCCTACTACACATCTCATATAATTACCTTAAAGCTGTTTACTACAAGGAAAAAATAGGGAAAATGCATTGGAAGCTTACAGAATTTTATAGCAGGAGTCTGGCGATCTAATGTATTTGGATATTCAGATACCAAATCTGAACGGAATTGAATCTCTTAAATCATTAAATAAAAGGTCTAACAGTTTTCATTACCGCTTATCGTGAATATACCATTGAAGGATTCGAATTGGAGGCTGCTGATTATTTATTGAAGCCCATGACATTTGAACGATTTTTCAAATCAGTTTAATTTATTATAGCAAATCAGGACGGATCAGTAATTAAAATAGTTAGTTCCTTACTGTTGACCTGAATAAATAATTAAAATCGACTGATTAATATAATGTTACAATTTTTCAAAAATAAAAATATACCTTTCGGTATTATTTCATATCTTTGTTATACAACTATCAGATAAATGACAAAGGCAGAACAAACGCGACAGTTCATTATTGAAAAAACAGCACCTATTTTTAATAAAAAAGGTTACGCAGGTACCTCTTTGTCAGATATTACCAATGCCACAGGTTTAACTAAAGGAAGTATCTATGGGAATTTTTTAAATAAAGAAGAGGTTGGCCTTGCCGTCTTTAAGTATAATACAAAAGAACTTTCAAGAAAAACCGAAGCTTGGATCTCAAAGAAGAACAATGCCTACGAACAGCTGATAGCATTTCTGAATTTTTACCGTGTAAATTGGAAAACTGTCTTTGAAAATGGCGGATGTCCGATTCTAAATTCAGCTGCAGAATCCGATGATGTTATGCCTGCGATGAAAGCATTGGTAAGATCAACTTTTGAAAATTGGGAAGACTATATTTCAGCGATGATAGATGAAGGTAGACAGAAAGAACTATTTAAAAAGGAAATTAATGTTCCTGAATACTCTAAATTATTCATTATGATGATAGAAGGAGGGATTTTGTTTGCGAAAATTTCAGATGATCCGGCAGATCTTTACTTAGTGTTGAACAGAATTAAGAAAATCATTGATGTGGAAATTATAAAGTAAAATTTTTTACCCATAAAAATACCGATTGGTATATTTTATTGATCATTAAAAACAAAAAAAATATGACACCACTAGAAAAAATCAAATCCTATAGAGGAAAAGAATTTACTGAATCACCATCGCCATTTATGCGTTGGTTGAATCCAATCATTGTTGCGGCGGAGCCGGGAAAACTGGAATTCACTTACCGAATTTGCCCGGAGTGGTTAAATCCTGTAGGTAATCTTCATGGAGGTGTTACAGCTGATATCATAGATGATATCATTGGTGCAACAATGTTTTCATTGGATGAGCCCTATTTCTATACTACAATTAATAATGTTATTGATTATTTTTCTCCAGTGGCAGGTGACGAAATTATCATTGCAAAAACGACTATTGTAAAAAAAGGAAAACAATTTATCAATGCCGAATGCGAAATCTGGAACAGTGACAAAAGCAGATTAATAGCTAAAGGCTCTTCCAATTTATTTAAAACAGAAATTAAAAAAAACTAATGAAAAGAGTTGTAATTACAGGCTTAGGAACAATCAATCCTTTGGGAAATGATATAGATTCTTTCTGGGACAATGCCGTAAATGGCCATAGTAGCACAGACTATATCACACGATTTGACGCCTCGAAATTCCGTACGCAGATTGCTTGTGAAATTAAGAATTTTGAACCTCAAAAGTACCTTGACCGTAATGAAATCAAAAGAAGCGACCTATTTACGCAGTATGCCCTCTACAGTGCCTCGCAAGCATTGGAAGATTCAGGCTTGGACATCTCATCTATAGACCCTTTCGACATCGGTGTTATTTGGGGTGTTGGTCAGGGAGGTATGGAAACATTTGAAAGCGAAGTAGAAAATTACGTCACAGGAAATTACGTTCCCAGGTTCAGTCCCTTCTTTGTACCTAAACTGATCGTTAATATGGCATCAGGAATGATCTCCATTAAATTTGGTCTGCAGGGAATCAATTATACAACAGTATCAGCATGTGCTACATCAAATACAGCAATAATGGATTCCTTTAATTACATACGTTTAGGAAAAGCAAAAATATTTGTGACCGGTGGTTCAGAAGCTCCGATCACCGCTGCTTCTATTGGAGGATTTTCTTCGATGAAAGCAATGTCAGCCCGCAACGCTGATCCGCTTACTGCAAGCCGACCTTTTGATAGAGACCGTGATGGTTTTGTAATGGGTGAAGGTGCCGGTGCAATAATTTTGGAAGAATATGAGCACGCAAAAAAAAGAGGAGCGAAAATCTATGCTGAATTAGTAGGGGCATCAATGACTGCTGACGCCTACCATATGACCTCCCCACATCCGGAAGGGTTAGGTGCTTCTAAAGCAATGCAACTTGCCTTGAAAGAAGCAAAATTAAATCCCTCAGAACTAGACTACCTGAATCTTCACGCAACCTCTACACCTGTAGGAGATATTGCAGAACTTAATGCTGTCAATAAAACTTTTCAGGGTTCCAGTAACTTATGGGTGAGTTCATCAAAATCCATGACCGGACATTTATTGGGAGCTGCCGGAGCCATTGAGGCCATACTTGCTATCAAATCGATAAATGAAAATATCATTCCTCCAACGATCAATATTGAAAATCTTGACCCTCTAGTGCCAAAAGGTATTCAAATAGTGATGAACCAGCCATTGCAGAAAAAAGTTACAACGGCAATGAGTAATGCTTTCGGATTTGGAGGTCACAACTCAACTGTTATATTTCGTGAAATTTAAATTGAATTAATAATGAAAGATGTTTTTATAGTAGCCGCTAGACGTACACCTATCGGTGGTTTTTTAGGCAATTTTGCAGAAGTTTCAGCAACCGAGCTAGGAGCGGCAGCAATCAAAGGTGTCATGAGTACTGTAGGTATAGACGGTAAAAATATTGACAGTGTCTATATGGGAAATGTTCTGTCTGCAAATTTGGGTCAGTCTCCTGCCCGACAAGCCTCAAAATTTGCAGGAATTCCTGATGAAACAGATTGCACCACAATAAATAAAGTATGTGCGGCCGGAATGAAAGCAACAATACTTGGCGCCCAGCAAATCCAGTTGGGACTTGAAGATCTTGTAATTTCCGGAGGAATGGAAAGTATGAGCAATGTTCCTCATTATACCAATAAACGCAAGATAAACAAACTAGGTCATGAAACCTTGACAGATGGACTCCTAAAAGATGGACTGACTGATGTGTATAATGATTATCATATGGGAAATGCCGCTGAGCTTTGCGTTGAGAAATTTCAAATAACAAGAGAGCAGCAGGACGAATATGCGATTCAATCTTATGAAAAAGCGGCTAATGCAACCAAATCAGGAAAGTTTGAAAAAGAAATCATTCCATTTAATTTAAAACAGAAAAATGGAGAAATATTAATTACTGAGGATGAAGATATTTATAAAATAGTTCCTGAGAAAGTTTCTAAATTAAAACCAACTTTTGTTGAAGGTGGAACCATTACAGCAGCCAATGCCAGTAATTTAAATGACGGTGCCGCGGCTATACTATTAGCATCCAAAGAAGCGGTGGAAAAATACAATCTCAAGCCTTTGGCAAAAATTATAAGCTATGCAGATGCTGCTCAGGCTCCGGAATGGTTTACCACTGCTCCATCTGTTGCCATTCCAAAAGCATTAGAAAGAGCAAATCTCACATTGGAAGACATTGATTTTTTTGAAATCAACGAAGCTTACGCTGCCGTGTCTTTGGCAAATCAAAAGATATTGGAATTGAATCCTGAAAAAATAAATGTATATGGAGGTGCAGTAGCATTAGGACATCCCTTAGGTGCATCAGGAGCTCGAATTATTTGTACTTTAGTTTCTGTATTAAAACAGGAAAATGGAAAATATGGTGTTGCAGCTATCTGTAATGGAGGTGGTGGCGCATCTGCAATTGTCATAGAAAATATAACTCACTAAAGATATATGCATAATGGAAAATTTTGACATCGCAGTAATCGGGTCAGGACCCGGAGGATATGTTGCTGCAATACGTTGTGCCCAATTGGGTTATAAAACTGCAATTATTGAAAAATATCCAACATTGGGCGGAACTTGTACTAACGTGGGATGCATCCCTACCAAAGCTTTACTTGACAGCTCAGAACATTACCATCAGGCAATAGAAACTTTCGATAAACATGGGATTGAAGTGGGTGAGGTAAATCTGAATTTTCAGCAATTTATCTCAAGGAAAAATGAGGTGGTTGCACAAAACACGAAGGGATTGAATTTTTTAATGAATAAAAATAAAATTACTGTATTTGAGGGGACTGCACAATTTCTGAACAATACTACTATAAAAGTCACTCAATCAAATGATATAGTTACAGAAATTCAAGCTAAACACTTTATCATTGCCACAGGCTCAAAACCTGCAACACTTCCCGGTATTACAATCGATAAAAAAAGGATTATTACTTCTACTGAAGCTTTAACTTTAAAGGATAAGCCCAAAAGCATGATCATCATTGGCGGTGGCGTTATTGGGGTAGAAATAGCATCCATATATAACCGGATCGGAACTAAGGTTACAATAATTGAATATACGAAGGAACTGATCTCGACAATGGACCGTGAACTTGGTACTAGTTTAAGGAAGATCCTCACCAAGCAAGGTATTGACATCCAACTCAATCAAAGTGTTTATAATGTAGAAAATGCGGGAGATAAAGCAATCGTATATTATAAGAATGAAAGTCAGGAAGATTTTAATTTGGAAGCTGATTATGTATTGATGGCTGTAGGACGCAGACCATACACCGAAGGGCTTGGCCTGGAAAATACAGAAATCGAGCTCGATGAGAAAGGCAGAATAAAAACCAATGAAAATCTTCAGACAAATGTTCCATCAATTTACGCTATCGGAGATGTAGTTGCAGGACCAATGTTGGCTCACAAAGCGGAAGAAGAAGGTGTATTTGTGGCAGAAATTATTAATGGACAAAAGCCCCATATTCATTATAATAGAATCCCTGGAGTAGTTTACACCTGGCCTGAAGTCGCATCTGTAGGTTATACGGAAGAAGAGTTGATAGCTAAAGGAATTGAGTACAGAAAAGGGAAATTTCCATTTTCCGCAAGTGCCAGAGCCAGAGCGGCTATGGAGAAAGATGGTTTTGCAAAGGTATTATCAGAACCTAAATATGGCGAGGTTTTGGGCGTGCATATCATCGGCCCCCGAGCTGCTGATCTGATTGCTCAAGCTGTAATTTCATTAGAATATGAAGTTACCGACAGTGATATGTTTATGATTTCTTATGCACATCCTACCTATTCAGAAGTTTTGAAAGAAGCCTATATGCTGGTCTCCGGTCAACCTGCAATTAATATTTAATTAAAAAAACCAAAAATGACACCAAAAAAAGTCGCCATTGTAGGTTATAACAGAACGCCTTTTGTAAAACATAACGGCGTTTTTGCCGATGCTACTAATCAGGATTTATTAGTTGCTGCCCTAAATGGATTAATTGATAAATGTAATTTAACCAATAAAAGATTGGGGGAAGTTGCAGGCGGATCTGTGATCAAGCACATTTCTGAGAGCAACCTTATTCGGGAATCTGTAATGAAAACTTCACTTGACCCGGCAACTCCCGGATGTGATATTCAACAGGCTTGCGATACGGGTATTGAATCAGCCATCTACATCGCAAATAAAATTGCATTGGGACAGATAGAAAGTGGCATCGCGTGTGGCGTGGAAGCAATGAGTAACATCCCTTTTGAAACAAATGCACGTCTGCGAAAAATACTATTAAAAGCAAACAGTGAAAAATCAACATTGGGTAAATTAAAAGTTTTATCAAAAGCGAAAATTAAAGATTTCATACCGATTCCTTACAAAGGTAAAGAGCCCGAAACTGGTTTGGTAATGGGAGAACATACAGAAATTACTGCTAAATATTACGGGATTTCCAGAGAAGATCAGGATAGATTAGCACTGCAAAGTCATCAAAATATGGCTAAAGCCTATGATGAAGGTTTTTATGATGACATGATAACCCCTTTTTTAGGAATTTCGATTGATAACAATATGAGACGTGATACTTCTTATGAGAAATTATCAAGACTAAAACCTGCCTTTGGTAAACAAAACGGAACCTTAACAGCTGGTAATTCTACCCCATTTACTGACGGCGCTTCATCCATATTGCTAGGCAGTGAAGAATGGGCAAAAGAAAATAACCTTCCAATTTTAGCGTACATCACTCAGGCTGAAATCGCAGGAATAGAATATATTAAGAACAAACAAAATTTATTATTGGCACCCGTTAATGCTGCAGATCGAATGCTAAAAAGAGCACACTTAAAGCTGGATGAATTTGACTTTTATGAGATCCACGAGGCTTTTGCGGCGCAGGTTTTAGCGACTTTAAAAATATGGGAAAGCGAAAAACTATCAAAAGAATTTGGCTTAGAAAATGCTTTAGGACACATTGACAGAAGCAAACTGAATATAAAAGGAAGTAGTCTTGCAGCGGCCCATCCATTCGCTGCTACCGGTGGAAGAATTATTGCAACGCTTGCCAAATTACTAAATGAAAAAGGAAGTGGAAAAGGTTTTATTTCGATTTGTGCTGCAAGAGGTCAAGGTGTGACCATGATTCTTGAAAAATAAATGTTTATATCAACATTAGATCAGGATAATATTATTATAAAAAATACCCTCTTTTTATCGAATCATTTAAGATCCTCCTAATCAATTATTTGACATAATCGATGAATCGGTTAAGCAGTTGTATTCATGAATCCTTAATTGGTAAATTTATCTAATATTACTGAATTTTTCTTGAGGATATATTCTCTTTCAACTATAAAACATTGGAGTCATTTACTGATGGTATAATTTCTGAAGAAAAACTAAAAAAAAATTTCAATGAAATAAGCTTTAAGTTTGGTGATCTTGAAAAACATGACATAGACCATTTTCTGCTTGGAAATCCTGTTCAGGAAAAACCATTTATACAGGTTACAGAAAATGACACTATTTTCAATACAAGTATTTCAAATCTAGACAGATCACCCATTCTTAGAGTTGTCAAATCGATACTTGTATTCATTTGGAATGCTGTAAATATATTTATAAAAATTATCAATATCAGCTGACAATTGATTTAAATATAATCCTGTTATTAGTAACTGAGGATTCTGTTTTTTCTTTGCCAATGATAGGAAATTTAACAATGAATAATAGTGAATTTTTGGTATTTCAATTAAACGACTGCCTAAACTCCAAAGGCGAAAGGTTGGTCTTGATCTTGAAAAGTTTGCTAAACGATTGTGAATGTTCAAAGCCCAATTCATAAGCAATTTCCGAAACAGATAGATCTGTCGTTGATAATTTTTCCTTCGCTTTTTCTATGATCGTATTCTGAATGTATTGCTGTGTGTTTAGTCCTGTCAATGAACTTAGCATATCGCTCAAATAACGTTGCGACAGCTTTAATTCTGTGCTGATATATTTCACCGATGGCAAACCATTTTTTAAACTATTTTCTTCTTCAAAATAGCTGTTTAAAAGTTTGTCCAAAGAAGTGATGATGTCGTGATTGACGGCTTTCCTCGTCAAAAATTGCCTGTTGTAAAAACGATTGCTGTAATTCAATAACAATTCTATCTGTGACACTAAAACGTCTTGACTGAAACTGTCGATATTGTTGTCTAATTCATTGACTATTGACGCAAATAAATTGGCTATAATTTCTTTTTCTTTTGCCGATAAAAACAAGGCTTCTGAAACATCGTAAGAGAAAAAACCATACTGATTGATCGCTTTACCTAACGGATAATTTCGGATAAAGTCCGGATGAAAATACAAAGCGATCCCTTCATAGCTTTCTGTTTCTTCGGGTGAAGTAACAATTTGTTTTGGCTTTAGAAATGCCAATCCGCCCTCTTCAAAATCATAATAGCCCTGTCCGTATTTTATTTGCCCTGTGAAAGTAGGCTTAAAGGAAATTTTGTAAAAATCAAGACTTACTTTTTGCCCTTTCGGAAACATTTCGATCGAAACATTATTGTAATCAACCAGTGCGATCAATGGGTGCAAGGGTGCAGGAAATCCTAAGACGCACACCAATTGCGATATACTTTTAATTTGATTGATGTTAGATTTTTGCTGCATTTTCGTTTACGAATGTAATCAATTTTGTTTTGACGGACGAATCACAATGTCGCCAATTTCAACATCATCAGGTTGGCTTATTGCATAAATGACGGCATTGGCAATAGCTATGGGATCTATGGCTATTTGTTCCATTCCCTTTTGAATAGCTATTTTCATTTCTTCGTTTTTTATATTGTCCGCAAAATCTGTTTTCACAAATCCGGGCGAAATGCCTGTAATGCGTATCGTTCCGTCCGACTCCTGTCGAAACGCTTCTGCAATCGTGCGAATGGCATTTTTAGTCCCTGCATAAACGCCTTGCATTGGAACAATCTTTATTCCTGACGTTGAAATGATATTGACAATATGTCCCGATCGTTGCTGTTTGAAAACGGGAATTGCAGCCGCCATCCCATACAAAACACCTTTGAGGTTAATGTCGATCATTTCTTCCCAACCGTCAATATCCAATTCATCAATGCGGCTTAATTGGCTGACCCCTGCGTTGTTTACAATGACATCCAATTTTCCGTACTGCTCAACTGCCGTATTGACCAACCTAATCAGATCAGCTTTATTCTTTACATCAATTTGAGCAAAGGCAGCTTCACCACCCTTGCTTTTAATTTCTTCAACAAGTTGTTGTAATTGTTCTGTTCGTCTTGCACCTAAAACAACCTTTGCACCATTTTTTGCTAATTCTACGGCGATGGCTTTACCCATTCCGCTGCTTGCACCTGTAATAGTGACAACTTTTCCTTCAATATTCTGCATTGCTGTTTGTTTTTATCTGTCTATTTGTTTTTCTAAAAATTCGGGATAACGGTCGCCCACAAGTGTAATCCCTTTGACTGTTGTGTCAATTTTTGCAAGCTCATCGCCTGTTAATATAATATTTGTACTGCCAATATTTTCTTCTAAACGATGTAATTTTGTGGTTCCAGGGATTGGAGTTATCCACGGCTTTTGCGCTAATAGCCAAGCCAATGCTAATTGTCCGGTCGTTATATTTTTTTGTTTTGCAATCTCAGAAAGTGCGTCCACTAAAACCAGATTGACCTTTATGTTTTCTTCGCTGAAACGGGGAATAACATTTCTACGGTCGATATCCTCTAATTTTTTGTTGATGATCCCTGTAAGGAAGCCTTTGCCCAAAGGACTGAACGGGACAAAACCAATTCCTAATTCTTCTAAAGTGGGTATAATTTCATTTTCCGGTTCACGCCAAAACAAAGAGTATTCGCTTTGCAAAGCTGATACAGGTTGAATTGAATGCGCTTTTCGAATCGTTTTAGCACTTGCTTCCGATAAACCGAAATATTTTACTTTGCCCTCCTGTATCAGGTCTTTTACCGTTCCTGCAACATCTTCTATCGGAACATTTGGGTCAACTCTATGCTGATACAGCAAGTCAATATAATCTGTTTTTAATCTTTTTAAAGATGCTTCGGTTACTGCTCTTATCGTTTCGGGTCTGCTGTCCAAACCTACTGCCGGGCTAGCTTCTTTACAGCCAAATTTTGTGGCAATCACTACATCTTCTCTATATGGTTGTAATGCCTCGCCAACAATTTCTTCGTTGGTGTAAGGTCCGTAAGCTTCTGCGGTATCAAAAAATGTGATCCCTCTTTCAACGGCGTTGTGTAGTAGCGTGATGGCATCATTTTTATCAAGGCCTTTCCCGTCCAAAAAGTTTAAACCCATACAGCCAAAGCCCAATGCGGAAACCTCTAATCCACTATTTCCTAATTTTCTTTTTTGCATAATTCTTTTTTTAATTATTTATAAAACTGACTTAAATCTCAAGTACAAAATTCCTGATTGTCGTTCTATAAAAAGTAGCCCAATTGGTAATTGTTGTAGTCCAATTTTCAATTTTTTTTAACGCTATAAATTATAGTCCGCGACCTTTATGCTGCTGACGATTTACATCAACTTGGAAGTAATACTGATATAGATCAATAAATATATCGCAGGTATAATGTTATGTGATAAGGTCTAATTTAAAGTTAATTTGAGCCAGATAAATCTTCAATTATATTTAACGATTAGTTTTTTATGCACCAAATTTATATCTTCGTATATAATAGGCAATATTTCAACACTAATACTGAACATCCTTTAAAATAATAGATAGACTAAGAAAGTTAGTAGTCTTATCTAAAATCTACAAACCCTTTAAAATTTAGTGAAAAAATGACAGAATTTATTGCCGTTATGACTATTGCAATCTTGGCAACCATAAGCCCAGGACCAGATTTCGTACTAGTTACAAAAAAAAGTCTAGTACATGGAAAAACTCCGGGGATTTATACTGCTATTGGCATATCTCTAGCGGTTATGGTTCACGTGGGTTACACTCTTTTTGGAATAGGTTATATTATTTCGCAATCCATACTTTTATTTACTGTGTTGAAAACGGTAGGATCATTATATCTTATATATATTGGCATTAAGATGTTCCTTGCAAAAAAAGGAAATAATTCCTACAAATGGTTGGATGTTCTAACTTAGCTAGGAATTCTGATTAAGGAGAAAATCTTAACTTTAGTATAATATTTAGCATCTTAATATCATGAAGCAGTAGCGATAATGCTAAAAAGCTATAATAATAAATAAAATGCAAGAAAAAGAATTTTTGAAAACAATTTTTTCAGAGAACGACTTTAAAGAAGATGAACTTTCAATGATACTTCCAAAATTCAAGAAGGTAAAATTTATCAAAAATGACTTTTTACTTCAAGAAGGGCAAACAGAAAATTATTATTGGTTTTTAGAAAGTGGCTTTGCCCGCTCGTTTGTAAATGATATCAATGGCAATGACATCACAACAAACTTTTATAGTTCAGAAGACGCTGTGATTGATTATTCATCATTCTTTCTTCGTAGTCCGACAAGAGAAAACATTCAGGCATTAACCGACTGCGTTTGCTGGCAGCTGGATTTCAAAACCTTTCAACAACTCTTTCACGGGATTGAAGCTTTCAGGGAACATGGACGAACAATATTAGTGAGTTCTTATTTTGTATTGAAAAATCATAGGGTATCAATTATTGCAGACCAAGCTAAAGAAAGATATATACAGCTTCTGAAAGACAAACCACAGATCGTTCAAAATGTTGCTTTGAAGCACATCGCAACTTTTTTAGGTATTACAAAATCTTCTTTAAGCAGAATAAGAAAGGAAATTTCTTTATAAACTCATTTTTTTTTGCCATAGGACAACTTTTCAGAAAACAGAGTCCGGTACTTTTGTTCAATAATCAGAACTAAAAGGAAAAATGGGAAACTTAAAAGAGTTTGTGTTGCTATTTAGACTACCACAAGAAGACAATCAATTAACCAACGAACGTGCTGCTAAAATTAACCAGCAGTGGAAAAAATTTATTGCATTAATTGCGTCACAGGTAAAACTAGTTAATGTCTCAAGATTAAGTTTTGAAGGGACTATAATTAAAAGTGACCTTTCAGTAGTACACAAGACTGTTCTCGAAAATGGTTTTTTTGTTAGTGGCAATTTGACAATGAAATCCGAAACAATTGAGAATGTAATTTTAGTGGCTAAAAAATGTCCCATTCTTTTGGTAGGTGGAACAGTTGAAGTACGACAAACAATTCCATTGAATTAAATGAACTTATGTCTATTTCTGAAACAAAATTTTATAAATTCTTTATAAGCATTAATAACTAATTAAATTATGAATATGGAAAATAAATCAGAAAAAAACTGTTTCAATAAAAAATTATGGCTTTGAACACACAAACGCTGGAAGTAGTTTTTTAAATTTATCAAATAACAATTGATAAATCACCCAATTCATTGTAATATTTAAATGTCCCGTCCTAAAAATCCGATACAGATTTTTAGGACGGGACAGTTTGTAATATGCTTAAATAAAATTAGCTTGTAGCTCATCAAATTATTATCATTAACGATATACTACTTCGTTTTTTCGATTCGATACTTTATCTATACAAACGAAGATGTATTAATGAAGATGAGCAGTCATTATCTTGAATTTTCAATATATGTTAGCAGCTTCTTTGAAGAAAGTTGATAATATTGATGAGTTACAAGATTGAATGGTTAAAGGAATATCGAACACATAATAATGAAGAATAGGAGTGTTTTAAAGCCAATATTTTTTTATTAAGGTAAACACTGAAAAACTCGAACACATATTTATATAACTTTATTCAAATGTAAAACATTGTAAATCAATGAATAAAGCTTACAAAAAAGGGAGACGTTTAAATATAAACGTCTCCCTAAGCGGAGAGAGAGGGATTCGAACCCCCGGACCTGTTACAGTCAATAGTTTTCAAGACTATCGCAATCGACCACTCTGCCATCTCTCCTTAAACTTCGATTATATCGTTGTTTTTGGTGGTGCAAATATAGAAAGTTTTTCAATTCTGTCAAAACATTTTCGAAAGAATTTCATTCAAAAAACAATAATCACCTATAAATCAACCTAATTATTTTTCGTAAATACCGACTACTACAGTGAAGTTTGAATTTTCATTCCTAAAATCACAGCTCCAAATCCTAAAATCAGGCTTAATAAAACATATAAAGATAAGATTCCGTACTGTTGATTTTGCCACAAAGAGAAATTTTCTACAGAGAAAGTAGAAAAAGTAGTGTAACCTCCGCAAAGTCCTGTAATTAAAAGAAATTTTAATGAATTGTCATTCTTCACAAAATAAGAAGTCAGAAAGCCAATAAGAAGGCATCCTGTGATATTCACCAAAAAAGTGCCCAACGGAAATGAATTAACATTCCAAAGTTTTTGGGTATAGTTTGATATCAGATATCTTAGAATACTTCCTAAACCACCTCCAATAAATATGTAGAAAAGATTTTTCATCGTAAAAAACAAACGCACCAAAAAGGTGCGTTTTATATTTTAAAATTAACTATTAATGTAATTCAGCTAAATATTTTTCAGCATCCATTGCAGACATACATCCACTTCCAGCCGCTGTAATCGCTTGTCTGTAGATATGATCTTGAACATCTCCTGCTGCAAAAACTCCGGGAAGATTGGTTCTTGTAGAACCTTTTTCAGTTACGATATATCCGTTTTCGTCAAGGTCGATTTGTCCTGCAAAAATATCCGTATTCGGCTTGTGACCGATCGCGATAAAAATTCCGTGAACATCAACTGTAGACTTTTCCTGAGTTTGGTTATTGATGGCAACTGCTCTTTCTACTAAATTATTTTCACCTTCAATACCAATCAATTCGTGGAAAAACTTCACTTCAATATTCGGTGTATTCTGAACTCTGTGGATCATCGCTTTTGACGCTCTGAACTCCCCTTTTCTCACTAACATGGTTACTTTATTCACCAATTTAGCAAGGTAAGTAGCTTCTTCAGCTGCTGTATCACCTGCTCCTACTACTACAACATCTTTTCCTCTGTAGAAAAATCCGTCACATGTAGCACATGCGGAAACTCCTCCTCCATTGTATTTTTTCTCGTCATCAAGACCTAAATATTTTGCTGTAGCTCCTGTTGAAATAATTACTGTTTTAGCAAAAATCTCTTTGGTTCCAGCGTATAATTTATGAACTCCTCCAACTTCTTTAGAAAATTCAACTTTAGTGATCATTTCGTAATGAACTTTAGTATCAAATCTTTCAGCTTGTTTTTGCAAATCCATCATCATTTCAGGACCTGTAATCCCTGCCGGATACCCTGGAAAGTTATCAACTTCTGTGGTTGTCGTTAATTGTCCGCCCGGCTCCAAACCTGTGTATAATTCAGGTTTTAAGTCTGCTCTTGCTGCATAAATTGCCGCTGTGAAACCAGAAGGTCCAGATCCAACGATCACACAATCTAAAATGTTTTGCTCCATAATTTGCTTTTCAAAAGATTTAAAAATTTCCGACTGCTAATTTCGGAATTTTTAATATGTAATTAAAGTTATTTTAATGATACTTGTCAATATTTAATATGTCGAATTTCGATAGTTAATGGTTGATTGTTTTTGATTGACAGATTTTAATATCCATCAACTGAAAACTAACAACAAGCAACAAAATTAGACCTTAATCTTATCTACATTGATAATCTTGTAAACCAATTCTTTGATCAATTCCGCTTCGCTCATATTTACCGCTCCGAGGCCCTTTCCTTTCATGTCAAATTCTCTCAAAATTGAAATCACTCTTGTTGCATGTTTTAAAGGATATAATCTTGCACTTTCGGCATAATCTTTAACAAAATAAGGATTAATTCCCATTTGTGAAGCGATAACCTGCGGTGGCTGACCAGCCATTGTATTGTAAATAATAACATTGGAAAAGTAGCTGTACAAATTCGCCAACATCATTACAAAAGGATTATTTTTAGGATTTTTGCCCATAAAATGAGCAATTTTAAAAGCTGCATTGGCATTTTTTGTTCCTAAAGCTTTCTGTAATTCGAAAACATTGTATTCTTTACTGATTCCGATGTGGTTTTCAATGATTGTTCCGTCGAGAACTTCTCCTTCTTTAAGGATTATTTTTAATTTATTTAATTCATTGGCGATTCTGGAAAGGTCATTTCCAAGATATTCTGCCAAGAGGTTTGAAATATTCGGGGCTGTTTTTATTTTTAATTTAAGACATTCGTCAGCTATCCATTTTGGGAGATTATTTTCTCTGATAGATTCACTCAGAAAAAGTGCTTTGGCTTTATCTAAAGCTTTCGTAACCTTTTTTCGACTGTCTAACTTCTTGTGTTTGTGGGCAAAAACCAAAACGGTAGACGGAACAGGATTTTCAACATAAGCTTCTAAAGCTCTACCTTCTTCTTCATTCAGCTTTAAATCCTGAGCTTCTTTTACGATAATTACCTGCTTATCTCCCATCATCGGAAACTGTCTGGCCAACGAAAGAATTTCCTGATAAGTAGTATCTTTTCCGTAAGTAACAGTTTGGTTGAAAGCCTTTTCATCTTCTTCCAAAAAGTCGTGTTCAAGAGCTTTTACCGCTAAATCAATAAAATAAGGTTCATCTCCGTGGAAAAAATAAATAGGTAAAACTTCTTTATTTTTAATATTTTTGAGGATTAAATCTAATTCTTTCATCTTACTATAATGGAACTCCCAAAACTGAATTTTCAGGAAACTTTTGATTTTAAATTCAAGAAAGACAAAGATAAGTTTTTTATTTATGATGTCGTTCGTAAAACTTACCTTTTGCTCACCCCCGAAGAATGGGTGCGGCAGCATTGGATACATTATTATCTTACCGTAAAATCCTATTCTGTATCGGCATTGATTACTGAAAAAAAGATTGTTTTAAACGGTTTAACAAAGAGAATTGACCTTTTGGTTACCGAAAAAGCACAACCTAAAATCTTGATTGAATGCAAGGCTCCATCTATTAAATTAACGGAGAAAACGTTTGAACAAACCGCTAGATATAATTCCATTATCGGAGCAACAGAAATTGTTCTGACAAATGGTTTGCAACATATTAATGCGTATTACGAAAACGGCGAGTATCAGTTTTATAAAGCTTAATGTTTCATAACGTTTTATTAATCGTTGTTGTGAGTTATTTTCATTAATTTAGATGAGGATTTTACTTCAAATACAAATCATTACGACAAACCTAACAGGTTTCGAAAACCTGTTAGGTTTAGATTCATAGTATGGAAAGATTCGAGTCTAGATTACTGCGGGATGACAAAGAGAATATTGATTTTATTGTGAAAAAATTTAAAATCCGACAAATACCCTAGCCCCGATTGCAGAGAAAATCCTTTTTTGAAAAAAAAGATTGTAACGGAAAGCGGGAAATAGCTCCTAAAAAATAAATTACGAAATATGATACGTTCAATCTTATTAACAGCTTCTCTCATGGCTTCAGGAACAATTTTCAGTCAAAATCTTAAAACAGTTTCTTATCAGGATGGTACGCAAAAACTGAATGGTTTGGTAACTTCCAATGCAGGTAAAAAACTTCCCGGAGTCTTAATTCTTCCAGCTTGGAAAGGAATTGATGATGAAGCAAAAATGGCTGCCACTGAATTAGAAAAACAAGGCTATATTGCTTTCATTGCTGATATTTATGGTGAAGGAAATATTCCGGCTGACGGTGATTCTGCTGCAAAAACTTCAGGATATTATAAAAAGAATTATGAAGCTTATCAAAAAAGAATTTCTTTGGCTTTGGAACAATTAAAGAAAAATGGAGCTATTTCAGATAAAATTGCCGTGATTGGTTATTGTTTCGGAGGAACGGGAGCTCTAGAATCTGCGAGAGGAAGTCTGCCTGTTGTGGGCGTTATTTCTATCCATGGAAGCATCGGGAAAGACCAAGCCAGAAAAAACGGAGTGATCTCTACTAAAATTTTAGTTGAAAACCCTGCTGATGACAAAAGCATCACACCAGAAGATTACAATAATTTGGTTAAAGAGATGAATGACGGCAATGCGGATTGGCAAATTATTACTTATGCGCACTCAAAACATACTTTTACAGATCCAAAATCACCTGATTATAACGAAGTGATGGCCAAAAGAGCTTGGAATCATACGTTGATGTTTTTGAACGAGATTTTAAAGTAAAATTCTAAAAATATAATAGTCTTTTTGTCATTCTGCCGCATTTTAACCATTAAGTTTCATTTAAGAAGTTAAGATTATTAAGGTAGATTCTTCATTCCGCTTCGCTACTTTCAGAATGACAAAGAGACTTTATAATTTTTATTCAGTTTCCTACTCTTCCCTATTTACAAGGTCAATTGAAAAGGCAGGAAGACAAATGGCAACATATTCGCAAGGCTCAGAAAAGGGATTACTGTAACGAACTCTCGCTCCTTTTTCTACTAAAATGCTTTGTCCTTTTTCGAGGATAACAATTTCGCCATCGATTTCAAATTGTTTTTTACCTGAAATAATCATGGTAAATTCGTCAAATTGAGGAGTCTGATGTGGTTCACTCCAATCTGGCGGTGCAACCATGTGAGCAATTGAAATATTTGAATTTTGGGTAGAATTGCCCCAATGTTCTTCAATTAATTTCCCGTCTGTAGTCGGAACTACAAAGGGTGATTTTTGGATTTTAAATTTTTTCATGACCAATTTTCTTTTTTGATTTCGTAAACAAAATTAGTTCTCGTAGGTTCTCCGAAATAGGCAACTTCCTCTTCCGCAATCTTCTCACCTCCAAGTCTTCCCAAAGCAATCTGCGAACGGAAATTTTCTTTACCAATATGGAAAAATACTTTGTCTACAAATTGGAAAATATAATCCAGCATTAATTTTTTGATCTTCGGATTGATTCCTTTTCCCCAAGATTTTGTACCGTAAAAAGTATAGCCAACAAAAATGCCATTTTTATTTTCATCAAAATCATAGTAACGGGTACTTCCCAAAACATCTCCGGAACTTTTATCTATAATTTTAAAAGCACCTTTGCTTTCTATTGCGCCTTTGAAAAAGTTTTCAAAAACTTCTCTCTGATAACGATCTTTATTGGGATGCTGTTCCCAAACTTTAGGGTCTGAAGCCACTTCGTATAAAGACTCAAAATCCCCTTGCTGTAAGGGGATTAATTGATATTCCTGATTTTCTAAAATAGGTTGAATAGAAAAATCCATCTCTTAGCTTTTTGTTTTTGCAGCGTCTGATTCAATTTTCTTGATCTCTTTCAGCTTTTCAGCAATTTTGGTTACTGCCTCTGGTTTTGCTGGTTTTAAAGCAACCTCTGCCTGAGCAAGATCCCATTTGATGACAAGATTTCCAGAATTTTCATCTGTTGGATTTAATGTGATTTCAAACCACTCTTGTTTGTCTGCCAATTTATTAACAGGTACTGTAACATCTACAACATCCTGTTTTGCGTCATAAGTATACGCTCCCCACTGTTGGAAATCTTTATTCAAGATTACTTTCCATTCTTTTTCTGTAGGAACGATGAACAATCCGTAAGTTCCCGCAGGAACGATTTTCCCACCGAAGTTAACCGACTGTCCGAATGTGATTTTTGTAGAAGAGTTTGCTCCCGCTCTCCAAACTTGTCCGTAAGGAACCAATTCTCCGAAGATCTTACGACCTTTTACTCCCGGTCTTCCGTAATCGATGGTGATTTTAGACATTGAGAACTGCTGTTCTACCTGTTGACGCGGACTTGCTGCCGGTACCGAGTAGTCTTGTGCAAAACTGAAAGCTGAAGCTGATATGCAAAGTGCAAATAGTAACTTTTTCACGTGTAAATTTTTGTTTAAAAATACGAAAATCAAAACAAAATAGCCTTCTCTAATTCTAATAATTTTTGTTTTCTCCAGATTCCGCCTGCGTAGCCTACCAGTTCACCGTTTGAACCGATCACCCGGTGACACGGAATTAAAATGGCTATTTTATTGATTCCGTTGGCGGTTCCTACGGCTCGAATTGCTTTTGGATTTCCTAAAAATTCAGATTGCTGTTTGTAAGTTCTGATCTCTCCTATTGGAATTTCGCGCAAAAGCTGCCAGACATTTTTCTGGAATTCTGTTCCTGTAATAAATAACGGAACATCAAATTGACTTCTTTTTCCTTCAAAATACTCTGCTAATTCATCTTCCAACTGTTTGAAATGCTTGTTTTCACCTTGAACAATTTCAGCGTTTAATGCTTTGGATAATGAGATAAATTGTTTTTCCATATTTTTTCGGTCTGTAAATTCAAGCAAACAAATACCTTCATCTACAGCGCATGCAAACATGGTTCCGAGGGGAGTTTCAATTCTTTTAAGATCAATAATCATTTGTATTCTGCTGTTTTTTGGAGAAACTCCTAGAATATTTTTAAAACTTTCATTAAAACCACTTAAACTTTCATATCCTGAATCCAAAGCTGTTTCCATAATACTTTCACCATTTTTTATTTTTTTGAAAGCTGTGTTCATCCTGAATTCTCTTTGAAAAGTCTGAAAGGTCATTCCGTGATTTTTCAGAAACCAGCGACGGATTGTTACGGGTTCAATATTTCTTTTCAGGAGATCAACATCTTTTATTTTTAAAGATTCATTTTGTGTAAGTTCAGCCAATAATTCCTGAATATATTGAGGTGTTTCATTTAATTTTTCAAGAGGCTTGCATATTTTGCATGCTCTGTATCCTTTTTCAATCGCTTCTTTTGCGTTTAGAAAGAATTCTACGTTTTCTTTCTTCGGCTTTCGTGCAGTACAGGTTGGCCGACAAAAAATTCCGGTAGTTTTTACAGCCATCCAGTAAGTTCCTTCAAATGAAGAATCTTT
Source organism: Chryseobacterium glaciei (assembly GCF_001648155.1). Lineage (NCBI taxonomy): Bacteria > Pseudomonadati > Bacteroidota > Flavobacteriia > Flavobacteriales > Weeksellaceae > Chryseobacterium > Chryseobacterium glaciei. The sequence goes on from NZ_CP015199.1 coordinate 178,822, forward strand.
ATCCAACGATGCCTGATACATTCTCTCTGCTGTAAGTTTCATTAATTATTTAAAAATGGGTAAAAAACTTTGTTCCTGCATAATTTCACGGCCTTTCCCTCTAAATTTTTATAAATATGTCCATTTACAAAATTACCGGAAGATATTCTTTTTACGCCTAAATCCTGAAGGGTTTTAAAATCAGGTAACTCAGGCATACACATAACGTTAACAGGGATTTTAGTTGAATTAACAATCGTTTCAATATCTTTTTCTTGAGTAATACACGGAACAAAAATTCCATCAATGCCAGCTTCTTCAAACAGTTTGATTCTTTGTAGCGTTTCTTCTACAGGATTTTCCAGTTCTAATAAAAAAGTATCTGTTCTTACGTTGATAAACATTTCTATTTTCTCTTCTTTGAGTTTTGAAATAATTGATTTCAGTTTTTCAAAAAACACTTCTTTATCTGCTATTTTCCTTGTCCCATCAATAATAAAACTGTCTTCTATATTAATACCAACCGCTCCTATTTCTGCAATTTTAGAAATATTTGAAACAACAGCATCAACTGTCTTTCCATAACCGCCTTCAAGATCCACCGTTAATGGAATTGATATTGATTTTAAAATTCTTTCAACTATATAAAGATATTCATCGAAACTCATGTTTTCTCCATCTTCATATCCTAAACTATGTGCAACGGCTGAACTTGAAGTCGCCAACGCTTTATATCCTAACTTCTCATAGATTTTAGCACTTTGCGGACTCCAGACATTTCCTAGCAATAACAGTTCGTCATTTTGATGCAGTTCTTTAAATATTTGAATATTTGTCATTCTATTTTTTTGATAAAATTAAACTTTTACACCATTGATGAGCAACCGAAAAATGGACAAGTATTTTTTTACATTCTTCTTATGTCAAAAATAAAAGGTAATTTACTTCCTTTAAAACATCAACTCATATCCAAATCATCCATGTTCAAAAAACTAAGTCTCCTCGTTCTTCTTTTCATAAGTTTTTCACTTGTAAAAGCTCAGGAAAAAATTCCGTTTAGAATAACCAAACATAACAATATCATTGTAAAAACTTTAGTAAATGATAAAGATTCTCTGGATCTTATGTTCCAAATTGCGATGGAAGACGCTTCCATTTCTCCTGAACGTACAAGAAAGGCTGACCACATTATTTTTAAAGACGAAATCAGTGAAAATAATACTGTAAAAATCGGAAAATTAACCAAGAAAAACATTCAATTTTTTGATAATGAATTGACAGGTCATGAAGCTGACGGAAAAATTGGGACGGGGATTTTCAAAGGAAAAGCTTTTAAAATTGATTATGATAACAATCAATTTATGATTTATAACAAAATGCCAGATTTGAAAGGCTACGAATCAACGCCTTTATTTTCAGAAAACGGGCAATTTTATATTGTTGCAGATAACGTTATTGGAGGTAAACAAGAGGAAGTTTATTTTCTTTTACAATCGGGATATTCTGGCGGAATTCTCTACAGTAATGAGTTCGCAGACGGAAAAGAATTAGACAAAAAATTAACCGTAACCAGCGAAAAAACATTAAAAAATTCTGCAGGAAAAAGCATCGTAACCAAACAAGGAGTTTTGCCTTTTTTGAAGTTAGGAAACATTGTATTAAAAGATGTTTCGGCCGGATTTTTTGCGGGTGATCTTAAAACTCAAAAAACAAATTATTTCGGAGCCGATTTGCTGAGAAGATTTAATTGGATCTTTGATGCAGAAAGAAAAACGGCTTATTTTAAACCTAGTAAGTATTTTTCTGAGGGGTATTATAAGATTAAATAATTTCTTTTGTCTTGAAATAAATTGTAATCTTACTCACATAAAAAACAATAAATATTTATAAATTTGTTTAAAACAAAAGAGATGGAATCTGTTACTTTAAAAAACATTAATGAAATACTGAAAGATGCTCCCGAAAGCACTTTAGAAAGGGTCTTAGGCTATATTGAAGGTATTTTAGAAGATAAAAGCAGTGAATTTAAACTTTCTGAAGAACAAAAAGAAAGTCTAAAAAAAATTAAGCAGAGGTCTTATAATCAGCACACCGAAATTGATACCTTTCTCAATGAAATGAGTTCAAAATATGGGATATAAGATCATTATTTCGGATGAAGCAAAAATCGATATAGAACATTCTTATCTCTATTATAAGACCAAAGTAAATAAAAAAGTTGCTAATCAATTTTTCAAAGAATTTAAATCTTCATTGAATATAATTTCTAAAAATCCATTTTTCAAAATTTGGTTTGATGATTTCCATGGCAAACCAATGAAAAAATATCCTTTTCTAATTTTTTACATTGTTGATAGAGAAAATCTAACAATTGTTGTAGCAAGAGTTTTTCATACTTCTCAAAGTCCTGAAAAATATCCATGATAATCTAGAAATTCTTCATGATTTACAGTGTATTAATATAACGTTATTTTACTTTTCTGAAATATAATCATATCCTATTTCTTTAGTTCCTAAAAAATCTTGCTTAGATATTCTCTTAATTAAAATTCCGTCTTGATCAAGTTCTTTCAAGATTTGCTTTAAATTTAATAATACAGACTTATTTTTAATAATGAAAGAATGTTCAATAATAGGAAAACCGAGATTCTTTAAAATACTCGTTGGTGTTATGACATATTTCTTTTTTGCCTGTTGAATCTTTAAGATTTCAATTATTTGAGCTTTGTCAAGTTCTTCTAAGTTCACAATATTGTTAATTTATGAATATCTAAATTAATCATTTTTCTTCATTTAAAAACAAAAATCCCCGCAAGAAAACTTACGAGGATTAAATTTATATTTTAGTTTTGAAACTACATCGTCTCCATTTTGAAACTCATGCTTTCGATCACTTTCAAGATTGCTTCCACTGTATCCATTGATGTTAAACAAGGAACACCGTTCTCAACACTCATTCTTCTGATTTGGAAACCATCTCTTTCAGACTGTTTTCCTTTTGTCATCGTGTTGACAACATACTGAACTTTTCCTTTTTGGATAAGATCAATTAAGTTAACGCTGTCTTCTCCGATTTTGTATCCGATCTTACAAGGAATTCCCTGTTCTGCAAAGAATTTTGCAGTTCCTTCCGTTGCCCAGATTCTGAAACCAACTTCGTGGAATCTTGCTGCCAAATCTGCCGCTTCCTGCTTGTGTTTATCTGCTACCGTGAACAAAATAGATCCGTGCATCGGAACTTTTCTTCCTGCTGCAACCAATCCTTTGTAAAGCGCTTTTTCCAACGTTGTGTCTTTCCCCATAACCTCTCCTGTAGACTTCATTTCTGGGCCTAGAGAGATGTCAACCTTCGTTAATTTAGAGAAAGAGAACACAGGAACTTTTACATAAACTCCTTCTTTGTTTGGAACCAATCCGTTTTTGTAACCTAAATCTTTCAGTTTCTGACCTAAAATTGCTTTTGTAGCAAGGTTTGCCATCGGAACTTCTGTGATTTTAGATAAGAAAGGAACTGTTCTTGATGAACGTGGATTTACCTCGATTACAAACACATTTCCTTCAAAAAGAACGTATTGAATATTCATTAATCCAATCACATTCAATCCTTTAGCTAATCTTTGAGTGTAATCTACCAAAGTATCGATTTCTGCCTGAGAAACATTCTGTGGCGGATATACTGCGATTGAATCTCCTGAGTGAACTCCAGCTCTTTCGATATGCTCCATAATTCCTGGAATCACCACCGTTTCACCGTCGCAGATTGCGTCTACTTCCACTTCTCTTCCTGTGATATAACGATCGACCAAAACAGGCTGATCAGGACTTGCGTCTACCGCAAATTCCATATAGTGCGCCAATTCTTCTTCAGTGTATACAATTTCCATTGCTCTTCCTCCCAAAACGTAGCTTGGACGAACCAAAACCGGATATCCGATTTCGTTCGCAATCACAATTGCTTCTTCTTTTGAAGTCGAAGTTTTTCCTAAAGGCTGAGGAATTCCCATTTCCTGAAGGGCTTTTTCAAACTTATCTCTATTTTCAGCTCTGTCAAGATCTTCCAATGAAGTTCCAAGGATTTTTACTCCGTAACTTGCCAATTTATCAGCTAAGTTAATTGCTGTCTGACCTCCGAACTGAACAACAACTCCCATTGGTTTTTCAAGATCGATGATGCTCATTACATCTTCTTCCGTTAAAGGCTCGAAGTATAATTTATCTGAAATTGAGAAATCTGTAGAAACTGTTTCAGGATTATTATTGATGATAATCGCTTCGTAACCCAATTCTTTGATCGCCCAAACCGAGTGAACCGTTGCGTAATCAAACTCAACTCCCTGCCCGATTCTGATTGGCCCTGAACCTAAAACGATGATCTTTTCTTTATCTGTAATGATACTTTCGTTTTCTTCTTCGTAAGTTCCGTAAAAATATGGTGTTTCGCTTTCAAATTCAGCAGCACAAGTGTCTACCATTTTGTAAACCGGAATTACGCCATTTTCTTTTCTGAAGTTATACACTTCTCTTTGAGTAGACTCCCATAAGTGAGCGATATTCTGATCCGAGAAACCTAATTTTTTAGCTTTAATTAAAATTTCTTTGTCGAATTTATGAGCAGCGATTGTTTTTTCGAAATCAACTAATTTCTTTAATTTCCAGATGAAGAATTTATCAATTTTACTCCATTCTACGATTTGTTCCCAGTCGTAACCTCTTCTTAAAGCATCACAAATGATGAACAATCTTTCGTCATCACAAACTCTGATTCTTCTTTCGATATCTTCATCTGTTAAAGCTGCAGCCTGTTTTGTTTTTAAACCTAAATGTCTCAAGCCTGTTTCCAGAGAACGAACTGCTTTTTGTAAAGACTCTTCGAAATTTCTTCCGATTGCCATTACTTCACCTGTTGCTTTCATCTGTGTTGACAATCTTCTGTCTGCTGTTTCGAATTTATCGAATGGGAATCTTGGGAATTTTGTTACCACATAATCCAAAGCCGGCTCGAAACAAGCATATGTTTTACCTGTAACCGGATTCATGATTTCATCTAAAGTTAATCCTACAGCAATTTTTGCAGCAATTTTAGCGATCGGATATCCTGTCGCTTTTGATGCTAAAGCTGATGAACGAGAAACTCTTGGGTTAACCTCGATGATATAATATTCGAATGAATGTGGATCTAAAGCCAACTGTACGTTACATCCTCCTTCAATTCCTAATGCTCTGATGATTTTTAATGAAGCATTTCTCAACATCTGATATTCTCTATCAGAAAGCGTTTGAGAAGGTGCCACAACGATTGAGTCACCAGTGTGAACTCCAACCGGATCTATATTTTCCATGTTACAAACCACAATCGCGTTGTCGTTTGCATCACGCATTACTTCATACTCAATTTCCTTGAAACCTGCAATTGATCTTTCGATAAGACATTGTGTAACAGGACTATATTTTAGACCTAATTCTGCAATTTCTTTTAATTCGATTTCATTTGAAGCGATTCCACCTCCTGTTCCACCCATTGTAAAAGCTGGACGAACAATCACAGGATAACCAATTTCTTCAGCAAAGCTTAATGCTCCTTCAACCGTTGTTACGATATCAGATTCAGGAACGGGTTCGTTCAATTCTCTCATCAATTCACGGAAAAGATCTCTGTCTTCCGCTCTGTTGATCGCAGAAAGTGTAGTTCCAAGAACCTCAACTTTACATTCTTCAAGAATTCCTGATTTTTCCAATTCTACCGCCATGTTCAGACCTGTTTGCCCACCAAGTGTCGGTAAAAGTGCATCCGGACGCTCTTTTCTGATGATGTGACTTACAAACTGAAGTGAAATCGGCTCGATATATACTTTATCAGCGATTTCAACATCCGTCATAATCGTCGCAGGGTTTGAATTAATCAAAATCACCTTGTACCCTTCTTCTCTCAAAGACAGACAAGCCTGCGTTCCTGCGTAATCAAATTCTGCTGCCTGACCAATGATAATAGGTCCTGAACCGATTACTAAAATTGTTTTTATGTCGTTTCTTTTCATTTTTTTCTTTTTTATTATTCCATGGATTGCATCCGTGGCTATTATTGTTGAACCATTTCATGGTTCTGTCTCTTTTTTTTGTTGGGCAGCCACGAAGTGGCTGAATCTTAATAGCCGTAGGTGAAACCTATGGATTGGATATTAAATCACATTCAGACAACCCATGAAATGGGTTGAATATTATTTACCACAGATATTTTTCATCAAATTCAACTCCATGAGATTTTAGCAAATTCTTATATTCATCCTCAAAAGATTCAGTTTTATGATGCTCTTTTTGATTTTTAATATAATTAATGACCATATCCTTTTCTCTTTCTGAATAGGTGAATGCGCCGTAGCCATTCTGCCATTCTTCAAAATCAGGAAATAATCCGCTTTGCTTGATCCATAAGTTGGTTGAAACCTTTATATCTTTTACAAAACTGCTTAAAGAAACTGATGGATGCAGATCTGTAAATAAATGAACATGATCCGGCATTCCATTAATCCTATAAAGTTTGCAGTTTTTATTTTTTACAATTCCCCAAATATATTTGTATAATTCATCTTCATGCTCAATATTCAACACAAGTTTTCTGTGCTTCGTACTGAAGACAATCTGATAATATATTTGACGGAATGTTGACATTTATATTTCTATCTATTAAATGTAAATTATTGATTCTTCTTACTTTTTGAAATCCTCCATCAGAGTGATGAAATCATCAAACAAATAGTTTGCATCTTCAGGACCTGGACTAGCTTCCGGGTGATACTGCACTGAGAAACAAGGATGAATTTTATGCTTCAGACCTTCGTTTGTTCTGTCGTTCAATGCGATGTGTGTTTCGATTAAATCTGTATCTTTCAAACTTTCCTGATCAACAGCGTAACCATGATTTTGAGAAGTAATTGCTACTTTATTTTTTTCTAAATCTAAAACAGGGTGATTTCCTCCTCTGTGACCGAATTTTAACTTGAAAGTTTTCGCTCCACAAGCCAATCCTATTAATTGATGTCCTAAACAGATTCCGAAGATTGGAACTTTTCCTAATAATCCACGGATCATTTCCAACGCTTGTTGATTGTCTTCGGGGTCACCAGGCCCGTTTGACAACATAATTCCGTCCGGATCCATTAATAAAATCTCTTCTGCTGTTGTATCGTGAGAAACCACTGTGATGTCGCAGTTTCTTTGAGATAATTCTCTGATAATCCCTAATTTAGATCCAAAATCTACCAACACAACTTTCAAGCCTCTACCCGGATTTGCATAAGAAGTTTTTGTAGAAACTGTTTCTACCTGATTTGTTGGAAATGTTGTTCCTTTTAATTCTGCAATAACTGTATTTTCGTCAGCATCAGCATTTACAATTTTACCTTTTACGACTCCAGAATTACGTAGAATTCTTGTCAGTCTTCTTGTATCGATTCCTGAAATTCCTGAAAGGTTTTTCTTTTTAAATAATTCATCTAAAGTAATCTGAGTACGGAAATTTGAAGGCAAATCACAAACTTCTTTTACAATAAGACCTTTGATAGCCGGCTCGATACTCTCATAATCATCTCTATTAATCCCATAGTTTCCGATTAGCGGATAAGTCATACAAACAATCTGACCGCAATATGATGGATCAGAAATCAATTCTTGATAACCCGTCATTCCGGTATTGAAAACCACCTCTCCTGCAGTCTCCAATTCTGTTCCGAAACCTTCTCCATGAAACACTTCACCGGATTCCAGTATTAACTTTTTCTTCATTTTTATTTAGATTTTCTTTTTATTCTTTCTATTTTTTGTCTTCCATGAATTTCATTCATGGCTATTAATATTTCGCCCCCTTGGGGCTCAGAAACTTTTTACTTTTAACTTGGCTCTTTTTTATTTAAAAGTATGTCCTTCTTTTTCTAAGGCTTCTTTTAAAATGGCCATTCTTGCGAAGACTCCGTTCTGCATTTGTTTGAAAACTCTTGAACGCTCGCATTCTACTAAGTCTGTATCAATTTCAACTCCTCTGTTGATTGGTGCCGGGTGCATGATAATCGCTTCTTTTTTCATTGCCTTTTCTCTTTCTTTCGTCAAACCGTATTTTCTGTGGTAATCTGAAGCTGAGAAACTCATTTTAGCATCGTGTCTTTCGTGTTGGATTCTCAATAACATTAAAACATCAACATCTTTTATCATTTCATCTACAGAAAGATATGTTCCGTTGATTAAAGCGCCTTCGTCAAACCAATCTTCTGGTCCTGAGAAGTAAACTTTAGCACCTAATCTTCTTAATGCTTCTGCATTTGAATTGGCAACTCGGCTGTGTTTTACATCTCCTACAATTCCTACTTTTAAACCTTCAAATTTCCCAAATTCCTGATAAATTGTCAGTAAATCCAGCATACATTGTGAAGGGTGATTTCCCGTTCCGTCTCCTCCGTTGATTACAGGAATTTTAATATCTTTTAATTCATCAAAATATCTGTCTTTCTTATCTCTTATCACAACAAGATTTACTCCTATACTTTCAATCGTTTTTACCGTATCATAAAGACTTTCTCCTTTGTTTACCGAACTGTGAGATGCATCGAAAGGAACCACTTGTAATCCTAATTTTCTTTCGGCAATATCAAAACTTGTTTTCGTTCTTGTACTGTCTTCAAAAAAGAGATTTGAGCAAAAAACTTCTCCTTCAATTTTGGCAGTTTTTCCATTCGCAAAAGCCATCGCTTCAGCCAGTATACTGTTGATTCTCTCGGTGCTTAGTTCTGTAATCGTAAACATAATATCTTAAATTTTTTACAAAAAAAAAGCGAAGAAAATATCTTCGCTTACTATAAATAAATATCGTAAAGGGCGTCTACGCCCGGTAATTCTAATGATATAAATACTGTGTTATTCATTAGGTGCAAAGATACTATAAATTCTGAAACTGACAAAATCAAAGTTTCAAATAAATTAAAAAACTTTAATCATTCCTTACTTTTCATTTTTAAATACTATTTTTGTTAAAACTCAAACCTTGTTTATGGACTTAAAAGACAAAATGATTCTCAGCATCATTCAGGAGGACTCTACTTATTCTGTGAAAGACATTTCAGAAAAGATAGGTCTTACCTTTACTCCGACTTATGAAAGAATCAAACAGCTAGAGAAACAGGGAATTATTGAGAAGTATGTAGGTCTATTGAATCGCGAAAAACTGGGTTTAAATATTGTCGTTTACTGCAACGTACGCCTCAAAGAACAATCCAAAAAAGTATTGGAAACGTTCGAAAAAAACATCATGCAGCACGATGAAGTTCAGGAAATCATCAGTCTTTCCGGTGAATACGATTATATGTTGAAAATCATTGCAAAGGATATTAATTCTTATAATGAATTCGCAGTTAATATTATTTCAAATATTCCTAATATTGGGCAATATCACAGTTCGATTGTGCTTCACGAGGTTAAAAAATCTACTAAGTTTAAGATTGATTTGGGGTAAATATTTAAATTACAAAGCGTAGTCACCTCTTATTATTAGATATCCCACTATATAATCTAATCAAAAATTTCAATTTAAATGATAATGCAAGAAGATTTAATACAAATCATTTCAGAAATTCCAGATACATCAGACAATAAGACTGAACAAATTTTTAGTCTCTCTCATTCAATAAATAAAAACGGATTTCTAACAAAAGAACTTGGAATGAAAATTTTAAACTGGAAATCACCAAGACCTTTTAAACATTACGATAAAAATACAAACGCTGATTTTGAAACAATTACTAAATATGCATTAATGCAAGAAGACGAGAAAATAAAAATTCATATTCTGACGGCTTTGAATGGAGTAAATTATCCAAGTGCATCTGCAATTTTAATGTTTTCTAATCCATTAAAGTATCCCGTTATTGACATAAGAGTTTGGAGACAACTTTATAAAAACCAACTTGTAACAGAAAATCCTAAAGGGCAAAACTTTACTTTAACACAGTGGGCAAAATATTTAGAAGTTATACGACAAATTTCTAATAGCCTTAATATAACGCCCAGACAGGTTGAAAAACGTTTATTTGATTATGATAAATCTACTCAAATTGGAACATTATATATTTCAAGTAAAAAATAAATCTCTCGCTTAGTTAAAATCAACCCAACAATTTATTTTTCAATTTATTAAACTGATATTCAATTTTATCTAAACAAAGATTCCCTATACTTCCCTGATGGGTATGATTAAGATTTTCTATTTCAAAATCAAACTCATTATTTTCAATCTCCTGTCCTACTTTTACATACGCATCACGGAATGAACTTCCTTTTTTCACCTCTTCATTGATCTTCTCTACACTGAAAAGATATTTATACTTTTCATCTTCCAGAATACCATCTTTTACCTGAATATTTGGTAATGTATAACTCAAAATCTCAAGACATTCTTTCAGAGAATCAATAGCTGGGAAAAGAATTTCCTTCGTCAACTGCATATCTCGGTGATAGCCTGAAGGAAGATTATTCGTCAACAAAATGAACTCATTCGGCAACGATTGAATTCTGTTGCAACGCGCACGAACCAACTCGAAAATATCCGGATTTTTCTTATGCGGCATAATACTGCTTCCCGTTGTAAACTCTTTAGGAAAGCTTATAAAATCAAAATTCTGACTTAAATACAAGCAAACATCATAAGCAAATTTCCCCAATGTTCCCGCCAAAGTTGCCATAGCCATCGACAACATTTTTTCTGATTTCCCACGCGTCATTTGAGCATAAACCGAATTATAGTTCATCGATTGAAAGCCCAAATTATAGGTTGTACTCTCACGGTCAATCGGGAAAGACGAGCCATAACCCGCCGCAGAACCCAGTGGATTTTTATTAATGATATTTTTTACTGAAAACAGCATTTCAACATCATCTAGCAACGCTTCCGCATACGCTCCAAACCATAATCCAAACGATGATGGCATTGCAATCTGTAAATGTGTATAACCCGGAAGAAGAACATTTTTATGCCGATCTGCCAGTTTGATTAATATTTGAAAGAACTCATCTGTCAACGCTGTAATTTCACGAATTTCATCAACCAGGTACAGTTTGATATCCAACAAAACCTGATCATTTCTAGATCTTGCCGTATGAATTTTCTTTCCGACATCTCCTAATTTTTCAATTAAAATAGATTCTACCTGCGAGTGAATGTCTTCCGCAGTTTTATCAATTTCAAAAGTTCCGTTTTCGATATCTTTCAAAATTTCGTCCAAAACAAATAACATCTGTTCTGATTCTTCATTGGAAATAATTCCAACTTCTGCCAACATTTTACAATGCGCCATAGAACCTTTGACATCGTATTTTGCCAAACGCTCATCAAAATCAAGATCTTTCCCGACCGTAAATTTGTTGACTAATATATTGGTGGCAAGGTCATCTTTCTGCCATATCTTTTTCATATTTTTTTCTTTAAAAATTTAGTTTGTTTTAACCACTCAGCAGGACATCTTTATTATTTTGTACAAGTCTCTCATTTCTAATTTAATTTTTGCATAAATCTTTATTAAAAATATTTCAAACTTCATCGCCTGCTGAGTGTATAGTTAAAACAGTAAAAAACTAACTAAAATCAAATTCTTTATTTTCTTTTGTCTTGAAACAAAAGAAACAAAAATTCAAGACTTGGAAATTCCGGCTAAAAATTCAAATTAAATCCTAAAATCCCCAAAACTCGCACGAATCAACATTGGTTCTTTGATTCAAAATTCCTCTCGTGCTCAAACAGTGGGAATTTTTTAACGGATTAAATTTAAATTTTCTTAACGCCTCCATTTCCTAAGTCGGTTATCTTAAAATCTTTTCTAGAATCTGGATATAAATCTCAATTCCTTCTTTTATTTCATCAATATAAATGTATTCATCCGCAGTGTGGGAGCGCCTACTGTCCCCAGGACCCATTTTCACAGATGTACACGGAATAATTGCCTGATCGGATGAAGTTGGCGAACCGTAAGTGGTCCTCCCGATTTCCAAACCTGCTTTTACAAACGGATGATCCATTTCTATTTTTGAAGGATTTAACCTGAAAGATCTTGCCGTTAAGGTTGATTTCATCTGCGATTGGATGATTTCAAACGCTTCTTCATTAGAATATTCATCCGTAACCCTAACATCCAACGTGAAAGCACAAGATTCCGGAACTACGTTATGCTGAACTCCGGCATGAATTCCTGACAACGTAACTTTAACCTCACCCAAATAATCTGAAACTTTTGGAAATTTGAAGCTTAAAATTTGTTGCAAATCTTCCATACATTTCACAATTGAGTTATCGTCATTCGGATGAGCGGCGTGAGAAGGAGTACCCTTCATTTCTCCATCAATAACCAAAAGTCCTTTTTCCGCGATTGCCAGATTCATCTGCGTTGGTTCTCCTACAATGGCAAGCTCGATATTGGGTAGTTGGGGAAACAAAGCTTCAATTCCGTCAAAACCTGAAATCTCCTCCTCAGCCGTCAAAGCAACAACTAAATTATATTTTAAATCTTCTTGAGCATAAAAATGCAAAAAAACCTGCGCCATAGAAACCAAAGAAGCACCAGCATCATTACTTCCCAATCCGAACAGTTTTCCATCCTTTTCAATTGCTAAAAACGGATCTAAAGTGTAAGCTTTATTTGGTTTTACAGTGTCATGATGTGTATTCAGTAAAATTGAGGGCTTGAATACATCAAAATTTTTGTTCACCGCCCAGATGTTATTTTTAAAACGTTTTGTCGGAATACTGTTCTTTTTAAAAAAGTTTTCAATCTCCACAGACGTATTAAATTCATCTTTGCTGAATGACGGAATCTCAATCAGTTTTTTCAACAAATCCACTGCATTATTCAGTAATTCTTCTTTACTATAAACAGATTTCAGTTCCTGCATGATGGTTTTCTATATGGTTTTTCAATTCGGTTTCTTTTATTAAGAATACCTTATTGACTTTATTTTTTACTGCTCCAAGAGCATTTTCCAACTTGGGTAAAATTCCTTTATGTAATTTTCCTTCTTCTTTTAAAAATGAAAATTCTTCTTCCGAAATATTTTTTATGACAGATTCAGGATTTTCGACATCCTCCAAAACTCCTGATTTATCAAAACAATACAATAATTCAACATCATATTTTGAAGATAAAGCCTGAGCAATTACCGAAGCAATCGTATCAGCATTGGTATTGAAAAGATTTCCTTTTTTATCGTGTGTAATTGCTGAAAACACTGGAACCAATTTAAGTTTAATTAATTTTGATATCAATTTCCTGTTCACGCTTTTCTTCTCAATGTCTCCTACAAATCCGAAATCTATTTCTGCGTGTTCTCTTTTTTTAGCTTTAATTAAATTGGCATCAGCTCCCGAAAAACCTATTGCTTTACATTTTTTCTGCTGAAGTTTCGCTACAATATTTTTGTTGATTCCTCCTGCATATACCATCGCCACAATATCCAAAGTATCTTTATCTGTGATTCTTCGTCCGTTGACCATTTTTTGTTCAACACCTAATTTATCAGCCAATATAGTTGCTAATTTTCCGCCGCCATGAACCAAAATTTTCTTTTCCTTAATGTCAGAAAACTGCTCAAGAAATTCGTTCAATAATTCCTCATCATCAATTAAAGCACCGCCGATTTTTATGATGTATAATTTTTCTTTCATTGCAAACCTTTTTTGAGAACCTTGTCAAGGTTTAAAACCTTGACAAGGTTTGCGATTATAAACCTTATAGGTTTTTGAAACCTATAAGGCTTGATTTCATTAAGAATTCAATTCATCCAAAATTTCAGAGAAAACAGCTTGTGCAGAGAAAATTCGGTTTTTTGCCTGTTGATAAATGATGGAATTTTCACCGTCCATCACCTCATCGCTCAATTCTACATTACGACGAACCGGAAGACAGTGCATTACCTTTCCCTGATTGGTATTAGCCAACTTTTCATTTGTCAGCATCCAGTTTTCTTTCACTTCAGGCATTGTTGCGTAGTTATCAAAAGACGACCAGTTTTTTACATAAATAAAATCTGCATCTTTCAAAGCTTCATCCTGATTGTGAATCACTTTCACATCTTTTGTGAAATTTTTATCCAAATCATAACCTTCTGGATTAGCGATCACCAACTCTACATCCATCTCCTTCATCCATTCTGCAAAAGAATTTCCTACCGCATGAGCAATCGGTTTGATGTGAGGCGCCCAAGTTAAAACCACTTTAGGTTTGCGTTCCTCTTTCCAGTTTTCGGTAATCGTAATACAATCTGCCAAACTTTGCAAAGGATGACGTGTAGCCGACTCCAATGAAATAACGGGAACTTTTGCATGTTGCTCGAACTGGCTTAAAATACTTTCGTTAACATCATCTTCCTTGCTTTTCATTCCTGCAAAACAACGAACCGCAATGATGTCGCAATATTGGTTTAATACTTCAATTGCATCTTTGATATGCTCAACAGTATCCCCGTTCATTACAGCTCCGTCTGCAAACTCTAAGTTCCAAGCTTCCTGAGCTGCATTTAAAGTTAAAACATTTAAACCTAAATTTTGTGCCGCAATCTGGCTGCTTAAACGGGTTCTCAAACTTGAATTTAAAAAGACAAGTCCGATGGTTTTCCCTTTTCCTTTCTCGGTTTCCGAAAGAGGATTTTCTTTAATTTGTAAAGCTTTTTTTATGATTTCCTGTAAGTTTTCAACATCACTTACGGAGGTGAATTTTTTCATTTTGAATTGATTTGTTTTACCACAAAAGTTTTTAACACATTAGTACACTTTAGAAGTTTTATATTATTGAAAATATTTAGAACACATAACTTGAAAATCAAAGATTTTAAAAATCTTAAGTGAACTTTTTCAACTTTATCTTTTAACTTAATTAATCTAAAGTGGTTAAAATTTTTGTGGTTAATTAATAATTATAGATTTTCTAAAACAGTTTTCAAAGCACTGATGAATAGATCAGTTTCTTCTTTTTTAATGTTAAGTGCCGGAAGAATCCTCAACACAGACTTATCATTGGAGTTTCCTGTGAAGATATGATGATTGTACAATAAGTTATTCCTCACTTCTGAGCAATCCCTATCGAGTTCGATTCCAATCATCAGGCCTTTCCTTCGGATAGTTTTAATATGTGGAAAATCTTTAATTTCGTTTTCAATATAAGCGCCCATTTTTTGAGCATTTTCGATAAGATTTTCATCTTTCATCACGTCCAAAACTGCAATCGCAGCGACACAAGCTAAATGATTTCCTCCAAAAGTTGTTCCCAGCAAACCATTGCTTGCCTGAAATTTTGGATGAATCAACACTCCACCGATTGGGAAACCGTTCCCCATTCCTTTTGCTGTAGTAATAATATCAGCTTCAATTCCAAATTCCTGATAAGCGAAGAAATACCCACTTCTTCCGTACCCTGACTGAACTTCATCTAAAATCAAAACTGTGTCATGTTTTTCACATAATTCTTTGATTTTAGTTAAAAATTCAACCGTTGGAATCATAATTCCTCCAACTCCTTGGATTCCTTCGATAATCACCGATGAAATTTCATTTCCTTGTTTTTCAAAAATGGCTTCAAGCTGTTCGATGTTATTCCATTCAGATTTGATGAATCTTTCGTCATAGTTTACCGGCGCTACAATCTTTGGATTATCAGTGACAGAAACTGCTGCCGAGGTTCTGCCATGAAATGAACCTGAGAAATACAATACTTTACTTTTTCCGTTGTGGAAAGAAGCCAGTTTTAAAGCATTTTCGTTCGCCTCAGCTCCTGAATTACATAAAAACAGATTATAATCTTCCAAACCTGAAAGTTTTCCTAATTTATCTGCCAATTCCGTTTGCAATTCGTTCTGAACTGAGTTTGAATAGAAAGATATTTTATCTAACTGATTCTTTAATTGAGTTTGATAATGCGGATGGTTGTGCCCGATAGAAATTACCGCGTGACCTCCGTAAAAATCAAGATATTTTTCTCCTTTATCGTCCCAAAGAAATGATCCCTGAGCTTTTACTGGATTTATGTTAAACAATGGATATACGTTGAATAAATTCATTTTCTAGTTGATTGTTGTTGGTTGATAGTTGCTGGTTTTGGGATTCGAGTTTTTAAAATTCACGATTGACTTATTGACAATTAACATTAAAACGCTACAGGTTTCAAGTTCAATCCTGAATTTTCTTCCCAGCCCATTGCAATATTCATATTTTGAACCGCTTGTCCGGAAGCTCCTTTTAACAAATTGTCAATCGCTGAATGAATAACCGCAACATTTCCACTCTTTTCTATATGAATCACACAGCGATTGGTATTGACAACCTGTTTTAAATCAATTGCTTTCTCACTTACCTTTACAAAAGGTTCATCTGCATAAAAATCCTGATACAATTGATTGATATCTGAAAGTTCTAAATCTGTTTTCACTGTGGAACTTGTAAAAATCCCTCTCGCAAAATCCCCTCTCCATGGAACAAAATTTAGACTGATTTCATTCGTATTAAAAGAAACTAACTGCTGTAAAATCTCATCTACATGTTGATGTGTCAAAGTTTTATATGCTGAAATATTATCGTTTCTCCAGGTAAAATGCGTAGTTGACTGCAAAGACTGACCGGCACCTGTTGAACCTGTAATTCCCGTTGTGTAAACCTCATTCAACAATCCTTTTTGAGCTAATGGAAGCAAGGCCAGTTGAATCGCTGTCGCAAAACATCCCGGATTTGCAATACTTTTTGCTCCTAAAAGTTGTTTTTTGTTGATTTCAGGTAAACCGTAGATAAAATTTCTGTTTCCTAAATTACCATCTAAACGAAAATCATTTCCTAAATCGATCACTAACGTTTCATCTTTTATATTATTTTGAGTCAGCCAATTCTGGCTTTCTTTGTGAGGAAGACATAAAAATAAAATATCTACATCTTCAGGCTGATCCGTTAAAACCATTTCACAAACCGTCACTAAATCCGGGTACAAATCTGAAATCTTTGTCCCCGAATTTGAACGACTATATAAAAAACTCAAAGTCACATTAGGATGAAAAGCCAACAGACGAACTAATTCGCTTCCTGTGTAGCCGTTGGCACCGATTATTCCGATATTTTTTTTCATTTTTCTTTTTTCCACAGGTTTCACCTGAGGCTATTATTATTGAACCCCTCGGTTCATTTTTAAACATTGAATTGCACGCAGCCCGACTTGAGCGGAAATCCTTTTGTGAGGAGGAACGACGAGCAAAAGATTGGGAGCGGAAGGCGGATAAAGCTGCCCAAATCTTATCTATTTATCTGATGATATATATTTAAAGAATTGCTTACAATTTTTGTATAGCCTTTCACATCTTCTCCCGTCCATACTCTGTTTGCTTCGCCATAACTTCCGAATTTATCGGACATTAGATCATGCTTAGATTCAATTCCATTTAAGATAAATCTGTATGAGTGAAGGGTTATAAATACTTTTCCGCTTACCGTTTTTTGAGAATCGACTAAAAAAGACTCTATATTTCTCATCACAGGATCTAAGAAAAGTGCTTCGTGAAGCCAGTTTCCGTACCAATCAGATAATTGAGATTTCATCATCTGCTGATATTTTGAAAGCGTATGTTTTTCCAATAAATGGTGCGCTTTGATAATCACAGACGCTGCTGCCGCTTCAAAACCAACTCTTCCTTTAATTCCAACAATTGTATCTCCAACGTGAATATCACGACCAATTCCGTACGCCGAAGCCAATTCTTCAATCTTTTGAATGGCATACACCGAATGTTCAAAATTTTCTCCATTTACTGCTACAACTTCACCATTTTTGAACTCAATTTCCAATTCCGAAGGCTGAGTTTCTTTAATTTGCGAAGGAAAAGCTTCTTCCGGAAGATAATTTCTTGAAGTCAACGTTTCTTTTCCACCAACTGAAGTTCCCCAAAGTCCTTTATTTACAGAATATTGCGCTTTCTGGAACTCCATTTCGTAGCCATGGCTTTTCAAAAATTCAATTTCTTCTTCACGAGATAAAGACATATCACGAATTGGCGTAATAATTTCTACATTTGGGCACATTACCTGAAAAATCAAGTCGAAACGAACTTGGTCATTTCCAGCACCTGTACTTCCGTGAGCGATCGCATCAGCACCAATTTCAATGGCACATTTCGCAATTTCCTGCGCTTGGATCGTACGTTCAGCACTTACAGACAATGGATACGTATTGTTTTTCAAGACATTACCAAAGATCAAATATTTTACGCAAGAATTGTAATAATCTTCTTGAGCATCAATGCACCTGTATTCTTTTACCCCAAGATTAAAGGCTTTTTTCTCCAATTCTTTTTCCTCTTCTTTAGAAAAACCTCCGGTATTTACAGTTACTGCATACACCTCATATCCAAGCGTTTCACTCAAATATTTGGCACAGTAAGAGGTATCTAGACCTCCGCTAAACGCTAAGATTACTTTCTTGCTCATTTTTATATTGATTTTCGGGTTGATTATTTACAACACCATTTACTTTATTATTTTCAGGAACGAAAAGCATTGCTGTGCAAAGACAGTTTTTACGTTCTTTTTTCATTAAAATTTCATAATTCACACAGTTTTTACAACCGTCCCAGAATTCTTCATCTTGTGTTAATTCAGAATAAATTACAGGTTTATAACCTAAATCACTGTTGATTTTCATTACGGCAAGGCCTGTTGTCAATCCAAAAACTTTCGCAGTCGGATATTTTCCTCTGGACAATTGAAAAACTCTATTTTTTATCAAAGTTGCTACTCCTCTATTCCTAAAATTGGGAGAAACAATCAACCCTGAGTTGGCCACAAACTGACCATGTGACCAAGTTTCTATATAACAGAAACCCACCCATTCGCCGTTTTCAGTGGCTATTACAGCATTACCATCTGAAATCTTTTTACTTAAATATTCTATGGAACGTTTTGCGATGCCCGTCCCTCGTCGCTGTGCAGAATCATACATTTCCTGCTGTATTTCACTCACATACATTAAATGTTCGCATGAGGAAATTTCTATTTCCATTTATTTATCTGAATTTTTTGGCAAATTTAAAGCATAATAACTTTAAAATCCAAATAAAAAAGATATTATTTTTGTTTAAATAGAATTAACAGGTAAAATTATCTTTACAGGAAAATATAATTTTGCTAATTTATTATATATTTGCTAAAATACTATATATGGAAAGTAATTGCCCCAAATGCAACAGCAATAAAATTGTAAAAAGCGGAATCATCAATGAGAAGCAAAGATTCCTTTGTAAGGAGTGTAATTATTATTTTACAGTTAAAAAATTAGGCAAAAAAATAGACGATTACTACGTAACAAAAGCACTTCAATTATATCTTGAAGGTTTAAGTTTTCGTGAAATAGAAAGGATTATCGGCGTTTCCCACGTTACAATTAGTTCATGGATCAAGAAATATAATATCATGAGACCGCCCCATTCCGAATTTCATCCGGTATATAAAATTTTAAAGCAAAATGAATTAATCGAATATATTGCTCAAGAAGAAAATCTTAAAAACTCAGGAATTATTATTACTCAGTTTGCAGATAAATATATGTTGATCAAATGGGAACGTTTTAAAAAATAGGATTTTAGAGTTATGAGTTTTAAGTTATGAATTATGAGTTTTCGAAACTTGAAACAAATTCATTAATAAACTAATAATCAAAATATTAAATTTAAATTATTATTAAAAATTTACAATTAGCAGAACTCATAATTCATAACTTAAAACTAGTAACTATATTCTTTCCACTAATATATATTAAATTTTCATAAACAAATTATTAATTACAATTTGGCTTTCACAAAATTAACGCCAAAAAATTGATAATTTATGAAGAAAATACTCACATTTATTGGATTAGCTCTAATCAGTAATTCTTTATACTCACAAGGCTCGCCCGATTACGGAAGCGGACTCAAATTAAACCTCAATCCTCAAGGCGACAAATACGTCAGATTTATTCTCTGGGATCAGTTTTGGCTAAGAAATACCCAAATGAACCCTGGAAGTATGGTCGGCGGAGAACCAACAGACAATTCCTGGAGCCTAGGAAACAGACGATTACGTGTTCTAGCATACGCTCAGATTTCCAAAAGATACATGATTCTGGCTCATTTTGGGATTAATAACCAAACATTTATCAATGGCGGCGGCTCGGGAACTTCTGGAACTGGAGGTTATGGAAACGGCAAAAAGCCTCAAATGTTTTTTCATGATGCTTGGAACGAATACGCAGTTATTTTACCTGGAGAAGCAGGAAAATTCAGTTTATCTTTAGGTGCGGGACTACATTATTACATGGGACTTTCCCGTATGACAATGGCTTCTACATTAAATTTTCTTACGGTTGACTCCCCTATTTTCACTTGGCCCTTGATCGACAACTCAGACCAGTTTGCAAGACAACTTGGAATATTTGCTAAAGGAAAATACGGCAAATTAGAATATCGTTTTAGTTTAAATAAACCTTTTGCAACAGATTTAATTCCTGCGAATGTAACTGATCCCACAAAAGCCGTAGCAGTTGATAATAACGGAAATCCTAATTTTTCAAAAGCAGGTTATGTTGAATATCAGTTTCTTGACGAAGAATCCAACACACTTCCGTTTAAAGTAGGTTCTTATTTGGGAACAAAGAAAGTGTTTAACGTTGGCGCAGGTTTTTATCATCAAAAAGACGGAACAAGAACTTCCGTTAATTCAACGATAGAAAAACACGACATCACGCTTGTGGCAGTAGATGCTTTCGCAGATATTCCTTTGGGAAATGCTAAAAATAAAATGGCAGTTTCCGCGTATGCAGGTTATTATAACTATCAATTTGGCCCGAATTATATCAGAAATTTAGGCATTATGAATATTGCTGCTTCCGATCCCAATTTTATCGGTAATAAAGCCATCGCAGGAGCAGGAAATCTACAACCAACCATCGGAACAGGTAATATTATCTACGCACAAGCCGGTTTACTATTGCCCAATCAGGTAGAGAAACCAAAAGTAAGAATTCAGCCTTTTGCAGCTTACACCCATAAAAGTTTTGATGCTTTAGAAAAATCATCTTCACAGTTTGATATCGGAGCAAATTGGTTTATAGACGGCCATCATGCGAAAATCACCACGCAATATTCAACAAGACCAGTTTATACGAGTCCGACAGAAAGTCCATCTTCCAAAGGTGAATTTATTATGCAATTTCAAATTTATTTATAAAAACTTCGAAAACTAAATATCAATTAAACTAACACAAAAATCAAACAATATGAGCGAAAATCATCACGATACCTACGAAAACATGACCGAAAAGCAGAAAAACCGCACGATTTGGAGCGTGATCACTGCCTCGTCACTCGGTACATTGATAGAATGGTATGACTTCTACATTTTTGGAAGTTTGGCCGTTGTTTTAGCCACTAAATTTTTCCCGTCAGACAATCCAACCGCAGCATTTTTATCTACATTGGCAACTTTTGCTGCCGGATTTGTGGTAAGACCTTTCGGAGCTTTATTCTTCGGAAGATTGGGAGATATTATCGGAAGAAAATATACGTTTTTGGTTACTTTATTAATTATGGGGTTTTCAACCTTCCTCATCGGATGTATCCCGAGTTTTGAAACCATTGGATATCTTGCGCCAGTTTTAGTTTTAATTTTAAGATTATTACAAGGTTTGGCGTTGGGTGGAGAATACGGAGGTGCAGCGACTTACGTTGCAGAGTATGCCCAGCCTCACAGAAGAGGTTATTGGACTTCTTGGATACAAACAACTGCAACAGCAGGACTTTTTATTTCATTAATTGTTATTTTAATTACTAAAAACACCCTTTCTGCAGAAGAATTTGACGGTTGGGGATGGAGAGTTCCTTTCTGGATTTCCATTTTAATGGTAGGAGTTTCTTACGTTATCAGAAAAAATATGAAAGAATCTCCACTTTTCGCAAAGGCTAAAAGTGAAGGAAAAACTTCAAAAAATCCTTTAAAAGAAAGTTTCGGGAATAAATATAACTTCAAATTTGTCTTATTAGCATTATTCGGAGCCGCAATGGGGCAAGGGGTAATCTGGTACACCGGACAATTTTATGCCATGAGTTTCCTCCAAAAAGTAATGAACGTAGAATCTTCACAGGTCGATTCTTTAATGGCAACCGCCTTATTGATGGGAACGCCTTTCTTCGTATTTTTCGGTTGGCTGTCAGACAAAATCGGGAGAAAAGCCATCATGATGACCGGAATGCTGGTTGCAATTTTAGCCTACAGACCAATTTATGATGCGATGTTTAAAAGTGTAAATCTTGAAACAAAAACCGTCGCAGCCAACGGAATTACAGAAAAAAGAAGCGCAAAAATCCATAAAGATATCGCCTCCGATAGTCTTGTCACTTTCCATAAAGAAATATTGTACACAGACGGAACCTTAATTAAAAAAGACAGTGTGGTTCATTGGTCGCCGAGCGGTGTTGCAATGAAAGACGGAAAGGCTGAAGAACCAAAAGTTTCTCAAACCGTAAAATTGGCTGACAACACAAAATGGTATTTGGTGTTTTTGGTATTCATTCAGGTACTATTTGTAACGATGGTTTATGGTCCGATCGCAGCCTTCTTGGTGGAAATGTTCCCGGTGAGAATCCGTTATACATCGATGTCTTTACCTTATCACATTGGAAACGGGGTGTTTGGAGGCCTACTTCCTGCCGTTGCAACCTATTTAGTAACTGTCGGGAAAGACGCAGGACATCCAACATGGTATCTTCAGGGGCTTTGGTATCCGATTGGAGTTGCCGCAGTCTGTTTGATCATCGGAATGATATATCTTAAAAATAAGAACAATAATATTCACGATTAAGCATTGAATCACTCAATTTTTTATTAATTTTAATACTACTAAAATGGACACACTAAAAAAAATATTTGGCATTATCTGGATCTTAGCAGCTCTCGTGGTGGGATATTTCGGAATAACAGTCATGGGAATCCCAAAAATCACATCAGGAAAACAGGAAGATCTGGTATTCGGAATCATTATTTTATTTGTTTTGATGCCGATTATTTCTGGCGGATTGGCAATTTTCGGCTACTATTCTTTAACAGGAGAATATTCTGACGATAAGGCCTAACCCATAAAATCATGAATGATAATTGATAAATGATGAGTTAAAACACCGTCAATTTATCAATTATCATTTATTAATTATCACTTATGAAAAAGAGACACGAACAAAAATTAATCCTTCTAAGCATTGGTCTTTTGGTCGCCTTCAGTATTCCTATTTCATTGTTATTCAATAGTGAAAAGGAAGTTTTTGGCTACCCGATGATTTTGATTTACGTGTTCGCAGTCTGGATGATTTCCATTATTATTTCTTTTGTAATCGTAAAAAAATATGATGAGTAGTTTCGCGTTATTTATCATTGTTTTGATCTATCTGGCACTTTTGTTCTTAGTCGCTCATTTGGCGGAGAAGAAAAAAAGCAAAGTCTGGATCAACAATCCTTACATTTACGCATTGTCTTTGGCTGTGTATTGCACGGCCTGGACGTACTACGGAAGCATTGGTGTTGCGGCTACGAGTGGACTTAATTATCTTCCGATTTACATTGGCCCCATCATAGTAATTCCGGCATGGATTTACATTAATACCAGAATTGTAAGGATTTCAAGGGTTAATAAAATCAGTAGTCTGGCAGATTTTATTTCGTTAAGATACGGGAACAGCAGAAGTTTCAGTGCAATTATTACGATCGTATGTCTTTTGGCGATTGTTCCTTACATTGGTTTACAGATTAAGGCGATTTCCGAAACATTTCATTTGGTTACAGAAACGCCAATGTCTAAAAATATTTTGACTGATAATGCCACTTTTGTTGTTGTTTTAATTGCTTTATTTTCATCTTATTATGGAACAAAATATGTAGATGCTTCTGAAAAACGTTTGGGAATTATTTCCGCTATTGCATTGGAAAGTTTTCTAAAATTATTCTTCATCATTATTTTAGGACTTTTCGTTATTTATTATGCTTTTGATGGGTTTTCAGACATTTATGAGAAGGCGAGTAAGTTTGAAGATTTTAAAGCAAAAAATACCTTCAACGGAATTGAAGGTGCGATGAACTGGATGGTTCTTTGTTTGATTTCAGGAACAGCAATTTGCATTCTTCCGAGACAGTTTCACACCTCGATTATTGAAAACAGACAGGAAAAACACATCAAAACTACGATTTGGTTTTTTCCTCTTTACTTATTGATTTTCACCATTTTTATCTTCCCAATCGCTTGGGGTGGAAGGTTAATTTTTGATGGGCAAAACGTTAATCCGGAGTTCTACTCTATTTTAATTCCGCAACATTTTGATAATACTTTAATTACGGTTTTTGTATTTCTTGGAGGCTTAAGTTCTTGTATTTCAATGATTATCATTTCTGCGATTACTTTATCTATTATGCTTTCAAACAATTTAATTATTCCTTACAGCTTATTGGGAAAATTTAAATCAGAAAATGAAGTTCAGAACACCAGAAACATTACCAACATTAGGAAATTCAGTATTTTCGCATTGATTATCATGGCGTTTGGTTTTTATAAATATTTTATTTTAAAAACTTCGCTGGATTCTGTTGGTTTGATTTCATTTGTCGTGATTGGACAATTGGCTCCCGCATTTTTTGGAGCATTATTCTGGAGAAGAGGAACATACAAAGGCGCAGTGATCGGATTGCTGGCAGGATTAGCAATTTGTTATTTCGGATTAATTATTCCACAATATTACTTCTCTTATAATCAAGAATTAAAGGGAGTTTTGAGAGAAATGTATAATGCTTTTGATTTTTTCAGCATCTCTTTTTTGAGTAAAATTCCGCAGATTTTCTTTTGGTCGATGCTCGTGAATACTGCTTTGTTTACCATTATTTCTGTTAGCGTAAAAGGAAATTATCGTGAAAGAAATTTCGCGGAATTATATGTTGATATTGATAAATACATTCAAAACCACGAAAATGCTTTCATTTGGCGCGGAACAGCTTATGTTTCAGACATTAAAAACATTCTTGAAAGGTTTTTAGGTAAAAATAAAACAGAACAGGCCTTAAGAATATTCAATTTAAAATACAGCATTGATTCCCAAACCGAGACTGCCGATTCAAGATTCATTAAATTTTCAGAAAACCTTTTGGCAGGGAGAATTGGAACTGCTTCTGCAAAGATTTTAATTGAAGGCGTAACAAAAGAAGATAAAATATCTTTAAAGGAAGTTTTAAATATTTTAGAGGAATCTAAAGAAAATATTACACTTAATAAAAAGCTAACCGAACAGTCGGATGAACTCCAAAAACTATCGGATGATTTAAGAAAAGCCAATGAAAGCCTAATTATCAAAGATCACCAAAAAGACGATTTCCTAGATTCTGTTGCTCATGAATTAAGAACTCCAATTACCGCGATTCGTTCGGCCGGAGAAATTTTAGCTGATGACGACGATATTCCTTTAGACATCAAAAGAGAATTTTTAAATAATATCATCACAGAATCCGATAGATTAAGCGAAATCATTAACGATATTTTATACTTAGATAAATTGGAACATGGTGAAATTGCCTTAAATATTCAACAAAATAATATTCTTGAAACCTATAAAAAATCTGTAAATCCACTTCTTCATTTAATTCAGCAGAAAAACATTCATTTAAGCGAGGTAAATCTTTTAAATCAATTTATATTTGAATATGATGAAGCGAGGATGATTCAGTTATTTCAGAATATTTTGGGAAATGCTTTAAAATTCACAGACGATCAAGGAACGATACAAACTAAATTATCCGAAAAGGAAAATCAATTAACAATTAAAATCTTCAACACAGGAAAAACAATTCCTGAAGAAGATCTGGAAATGATCTTTGATAAATTTTATCAATCTAAAAATCAAAATATCTTAAAACCAACCGGAAGCGGACTTGGATTGGCGATTTCAAAGAAAATTGTACAAGCCCAAGGCGGAACCATAAAAGCAGAAAACAGCAGACTGGGCGTGACCTTCACCATCACCCTCTCCGAAAAAATAAAAGAGATTAAAAATGAAGTTGAACACAATTAAAACACGATATGAAAAAGATAATCATTGCAGATGATGAGCACAAAATATTAATGTCACTGGAATACAGTTTCAAGAAAAATGGCTACGACGTTTACATCGCAAGAGACGGAACCGAAGTATTGGAATTTTTAAAAACCATGATTCCCGACGTCATTCTACTCGACATTATGATGCCAAATTTGGACGGATACAGTACGCTAGACAACATTAAACAAGACGAAAAATTAAAAGATACAAAAGTCATTTTTCTGAGCGCAAAAAACAATCCGAGAGATATTGAAAAAGGCTTAGAAATGGGAGCTGATGCCTATGTTACAAAACCTTATTCTATTAAAAAATTGATGCAGCAGATTGAGGAAATGTTTGAATAGAATTTTATTTAAACACAAATATCACGAATAAATCACGCCAATAAAACACCCTAATTTGTGTCTTTTGTGAAAAAATTGGTGCAATTAGTGTTTAAAACCAAACACAAAAAATTAATATGAACACAGAGAGTTTATTTAAACAAAGCATAGAAGACAAAGAGAATTTCTGGAAAGAACAGGCTCAGGAAATCGATTGGTTTGAATTTCCTACCCAAATTCTTTCCAAAGATCAAAATGATTACGCCCAATGGTACTCCGATGGAAAACTGAATATGTGCTATTTGTGTATCGATAAACATATTGAAAACGGCTTCGGAGAGCAAATTGCCATTGTTTACGACTCTCCGGTTACCAATCAAAAAATACAATATACTTTCAATCAAGCGAAAGAAGAAATTTCAAAATTGGCGGGAGGCTTGGCTTCTTTGGGTTTAAAAAAAGGAGACACCGCCGTTATTTACATGCCGATGATTCCGCAGACGCTTTTTGCGATGTTGGCCTGCGCAAGAATTGGAGTCATTCATAATGTGGTTTTTGGAGGTTTTGCACCAAATGAATTGGTTGTGAGAATTGACGATTGCAAACCAAAAGCTTTAATCACAGCAACCGCAGGAGTAGAAATCGCCAAGAGAATTCCTTATTTGCCATTAGTTGAAAAAGCCATTGAACTCGCTCAGGATAAAGTTGAAAATATTATTGTTTACAACAGAAAATTAGTTGAAAATCAACATGAAATGTTTGATGGATTAATTGACTATGAAGAATTAGTTCAAAAATCAAAACCTGTTGATTGTATTTCTGTTGAATCCACTCATCCACTCTATTTGCTATATACCTCAGGAACGACAGGAAAGCCAAAAGGAATTACCCGCGATACAGGAGGTTACGCCACTGCTTTGAAATTTTCAATGAAATATATTTATGGAATTGAGCAAGGAGAAACATTTTGGGCAGCATCCGATTTTGGTTGGGCAGTAGGTCATAGTTTTTCGGTTTATGGACCTTTAATTAACAGAAATACCACCATTATTTTCGAAGGAAAACCCATTATGACTCCCGATGCAGGAACATTTTGGAGAATCATTTCCGAATATAAAGTTTCTGCAATGTTTACAGCTCCAACGGCAATTCGAGCGATTAAAAAAGAAGATCCAAACGGAGAATTGGTCAAAAAATATGATTTAAGCCATTTCAAAAAACAGTTTTTGGCAGGTGAAAGATGTGATGTTGCCACGTTGGATTGGTTTGAAAAACATATCGGAGTGCCCGCAATCGATCATTGGTGGCAGACAGAATCTGGCTGGCCGATGTTAGGTTTAATGACTTTCGATGATAATTATAAAATCAAAAGAGCTGCTGCCGGAAAACCAATTCCGGGGTATGATATTAAGATTTTTGATGAAAATGGATATGAGTTGGATGCTCATCAGGAAGGTTATTTAATTATAAAACTTCCGCTTCCGCCTGGTTCATTATTAGGAATTTGGAATGATAACGAAAGATTCCAAAACAGTTATTTGTCACAATATAAAGGCTATTATTTTTCCGGAGACGGAGCCATAAAAGATGAAGACGGTTATATTTTCATCACAGGAAGAGTGGATGATGTGATCAATGTAGCAGGACACCGACTTTCAACGTCAGAAATGGAGGAAATTGTTTCGTCACATCCCGATGTTGCAGAATGTGCCGTTGTCGGAATTGATGATGATCTGAAAGGTCAGATTCCTTTTGCAACGGTGGTTTTGAAGAATGGTTCAACAATTTCGGAAGAAGAGGTTGAAAAGGATATTGTAAAATCGGTTCGTGAAAAAATTGGAGCCGTTGCCTGTCTTAAAAATGTAATGATTGTCAAACGTTTGCCGAAAACACGTTCAGGAAAAATTTTAAGAAAGCTCATTAGAACATTATTAGACGGTAAGGAATTTCAGATTCCGTCAACGATTGATGATGAAAAAATCATTGAAGAAATTCAGCAAAAAATCGAGGAATATAGGGCTTAAACAAGAAATTAAGCATAAATTTAATTATAAATAAATTCAAATTTCAAAAACGAAAGGGATATGAGAAATTACTTAATAGAAGATCTTCCGCATTATTTTGAAGAGTATAAAAACTCTATTAAAAATCCTAAAAAATTCTGGGACAAAATAGCAGATCAGAACTTCGTATGGTACCAAAGATGGAGCAAGGTTGTGAAGTATGATATGAATGAAGCAAAAATCGTTTGGTTTAAAAATGCAAAATTAAATATCACTAAAAACTGTATCGACAGGCACTTAAATGAAAGAGGCGAAAAAACCGCCATCATCTGGGAACCTAACGATCCGAAAGAAGCAGCACAACATATTTCTTACAACGAATTATACACTCGCGTCAACAAAACAGCCAATATTCTTAGAGATATGGGTATCGAAAAAGGTGACAGAGTCTGCATCTATCTTCCTATGATTCCTGAACTGGCTGTTACAATGTTGGCTTGTGCAAAATTAGGTGCGGTACATTCTGTTATTTTTGCAGGTTTTTCGGCATCTGCAGTGGCGTCTAGAATTAATGATTGTGAAGCTAAAATGATCATTACATCAGACGGAAGTTACAGAGGAAGCAAGGTTTTAGATCTAAAAAGCATTGTGGATGAAGCGTTGGAAAAAACCCCGACCATCGAAAATGTTTTGGTCGTAAAAAGAACTCACAACGAGATCAAAATGAAAGAAGGCAGGGATCATTGGATAGCTGATCTTTATGAAAAAGCCTCTCTGGATTTCGTAACTGTAATTATGGATGCAGAAGATCCGCTTTTCATTCTATACACCTCAGGATCAACAGGAAAGCCAAAAGGAATGCTCCATACTTGCGCCGGATATATGGTTTACACTGCTTATACTTTTAAAAATATTTTTAATTATCAGGAAAATGACATTTATTGGTGTACCGCAGACATCGGCTGGATCACGGGACATTCGTACATTCTTTACGGCCCTCTTTGTAACGGAGCTACCACGGTAATTTTTGAAGGAGTACCAACTTATCCTGAACCAGATCGTTTTTGGGAAGTTATTGAAAAACATAAGATTACACAATTCTATACTGCCCCAACTGCTATTCGTTCATTAGCGAAAGAAAGTGCAGAATGGGTTGACAAACATGATTTGAGTTCATTAAAAGTAATCGGCTCCGTTGGAGAACCAATTAATGATGAGGCTTGGCATTGGTTCAATGATCATGTTGGAAGAAAAAAATGTCCGATTGTAGATACTTGGTGGCAGACAGAAACGGGTGGAATTATGATTTCACCACTTCCGTTCATTACTCCAACAAAACCTACTTATGCTACTCTACCTTTGCCTGGTGTTCAACCTGTTTTGATGGATGATAAGCGTAATGAAATTACAGGAAACCAAGTTACCGGAAACCTATGTATCCGTTTTCCTTGGCCGGGAATTGCCAGAACGATTTGGGGTGATCACCAAAGATATAAAGAAACTTATTTCACTGCTTTTCCGGGAAAATACTTTACAGGTGACGGCGCTTTGAGAGACGAAGTTGGATATTACAGAATTACAGGTCGTGTGGATGATGTTATCATTGTTTCAGGGCACAATTTAGGAACAGCTCCCATTGAAGATAGCATCAATCAACATCCTGCCGTTGCAGAATCTGCGATTGTTGGCTATCCTCACGACATCAAAGGAAATGCTTTGTACGGTTATGTCGTTTTAAAAGAAACAGGAGAAAGCCGTCAGAGAGAAAATCTTAAAAAAGAGATCAATCAATTAATTTCAGATCAGATTGGACCGATTGCTAAGTTGGATAAAATTCAATTCGTTTCAGGACTTCCAAAAACTCGTTCAGGCAAAATCATGCGTAGAATTTTGAGAAAAATTGCGGAAGGTGATTTTAATAGTTTTGGAGATATTTCAACGTTATTAAATCCTGAAATTGTAGAGGAAATTAAGAACGAAAAAATATAAATTAAGTTTAAAATTGAGATTTTATTTAGGTTGATAAAGATTAACTGCAAATATAAATTTAAACAAAAACATCAATAGGAACGGGCTTTAGCCCGTTTTCTTTTTTAAGAATCTTATCGATTGGCTTTAGCCAAAACTTGAATTATAAATTAACAAAAATTTAAACACGCATTCAATAGACATTCTCATAAATTTTAACAATTAAATATAGATAAAATAATATAATATTAATTTTATTAAATTAAATCCAATACATATGAGATTTAATTATTATCTTTAAGTACAAATTTAAAAACTATTGCTTATGTCAAATATATTAGCTGGGTTATTTGAACATCACAGCGATTACAAACAACTCGAAACTGATCTTGAAAGCTCGGGATTCGGAAGTTCAGATTACATCGTATATCTTGATGATACACACCATTACTCTCAGTATATGACAAGTGTTTGTGTAAAAGATAAAGAACAAATAGACAATGCAAAGAGCATTTTTAATCAAAATTCTGTAGTAAAAACTTACTTGTTTGAAAATGTAAGTATAGAACAGGCCGATTTCAACACCATTAAAAGGCTTATTGATGCAAGAAACAGAGCGGAAATACATAATAGTCCCAATGTTAAAATAAAAGCTTCAAGCCATGGCATGGACTCTGAAGTTAAATTCTAAAAACAAAATTAAATACTAATAACCGAAAATCCGTAGAACGTTCTGCGGATTTTTTAATGCTTTGAAAAGTGGGAAAATTTTCGTATTTTCGTTTAAATATAGGCTTTTACACAAATGAGTTACGACTTAGAACAGGAAAACAAAGAGATTCTTGCAAGATATAAGGATCTGATTTCGAACACCTACAGAACTTTGGATGAGGAAAATAATAAACTCATCCGAAAGGCATTTGATATCGCATTGGATGCCCACAAGGATCAAAGGAGGAAATCCGGCGAACCTTATATCTACCACCCCATTGCCGTTGCGAAAATCGTAGCGACAGAAATTGGTTTGGGAGCAACTTCCATTGCCTGTGCGTTGCTGCATGACGTAATTGAAGATTCAGATTATACTTACGAAGATCTCAAAAAGATATTTGGAGAAAAAATCGCCAATATCGTGAATGGATTAACCAAAATATCCATCATGAATCACCAGAATATCTCCGTACAATCTGAGAATTACAGAAAGCTTTTGCTTACTTTATCTGAAGATTTCAGAGTTATTTTAATTAAAATTGCCGATCGACTTCACAACATGCGAACATTGGAAAGCATGGCACCCGACAAACAGAAGAAAATCGCTTCTGAAACGGTCTATATTTATGCTCCAATGGCGCACCGTTTAGGTTTGTATAATATTAAATCTGAACTTGAAGATCTATCTTTAAAATATAATAATCCCGAAGTTTTTAACGAAATCACGGAAAAATTAGAGCTAGCCAAAGAAAACCGTGAAAGATATATTGATGAATTTAAAAAGGAAGCTTCCGAGAGATTAAAGGAAGAAGGATTAAATTTTACCATAAAAGGCCGTGCAAAAGCAATTTCTTCTATTTACAGAAAAATGCTGAAACAAGGAGTTTCTTTCGAGGAGGTGTTTGATAATTATGCAATTAGAATTATTTATAAATCTGATGCTAAAAACGAAAAATTCTTAGCCTGGAAAATTTATTCTATTGTCACAGATGTTTATCACAGTAATCCATCAAGAATGCGTGACTGGATCACTCAGCCCCGTTCTACAGGTTATGAAAGTTTGCATTTAACTGTTCTTGGTCCAGATAAAAAATGGATCGAAGTTCAAATTCGTTCCGAAAGAATGGACGAAATCGCTGAAAAAGGGGTTGCAGCACATTACAAATATAAAGAAGGCTACAAACAAAGCTCCGACGATAAGAATTTCGAAAGATGGGTAACAGAAATCCGTGATGTTCTTGAGCAGCAGCAGGATCTTTCTACTTCTGAGCTTTTAGATAATATTAAACTTAATTTATATTCAAAAGAGGTTTTCGTGTTCACTCCAAAAGGTGAAATTAAAATCTTACCAACCAATGCAACGGCTTTAGATTTTGCATTTTCAGTTCATTCTGATCTAGGAATGAAATGTTTAGGTGCAAAAATCAATGGTAAATTGGTTCCAATTTCCTATGTTCTTCAAAACGGAGATCAGGTTGACATTCTTTCTTCTCAGAATCAAAAACCAAAATTTGATTGGCTGGAATTTGTTGTTACTTCAAAGGCTAAATCAAAGATCAAAGGTTATCTGAATTCTCAAAAAAATCAATTGGTTGAGGAAGGAAAAGAAACTTTACAGAGAAAACTTCGTCATGCAAAAATCAATTTTAATGATGAAGAGATCAACAAACTTCAAAAATTCTTTAACTTAAAAACTTCTCAGGAATTATTTCTGAAATTCCAGAGTAATGAACTGGATGCAAGTAGTTTAAGAAAATACATTGAAAGTAAGAATGTATTTAATAATTTACTTTCAAGATTCAGAAAATCTCCGACAAAAAATACGGCTTATATAGAGCCAAAAGAGCAGAATCTTGACATGATCGTGTTCGGAAAAGATGAAGAAAAGCTGAATTATACGTATGCAAAATGTTGTACGGTAATTCCGGGAGACAAAATTTTCGGATTTATCACCATTTCGGAAGGTATAAAAGTTCACAGTGACAATTGTCCGAATGCGATCAATCTTAGAGCCCAATACGATTACAGGGTGATTCCTGCGAAGTGGGTAAATGCTGAAAGTTTCCAAAACAGAGTGAAAATTGAGATCGAAGGTCTCGACAGAATGGGAATGATCAACGATATTACTGCTGTCATCAGCGGTTCTATGGGAATGGATATGAAAAGTATGTCTATTGAATCCAACAACGGAATTTTTACAGGAAACATCAATCTTGAGGTTAAAAATAAAAGTCAATTGGAGGAAACATTCACAAAACTAAAAGATATTAACGGAGTTTCACGAGTGAGACGATTACAATCATAATATGAATTTATCTGTATATTTTAAAAAATTTTTCAACAATAGTCAGTCATCAGGAATTATACTTATTTTTTGTGTATTAGTTTCGTTACTAATCGCAAATTCTTCGGCTGGAGAAGATTTTCAGCATTTTTTGGATAATGAAATCGGTGTAGAACTTTTTCATTTAAAATACCCTGTCAGCATTTGGATCAATGATGGTTTAATGGCCATTTTTTTCCTTTTGGTTGGGCTGGAAATAAAAAGAGAAATGGTAGAAGGTGAACTCTCATCTTTTAAAAATGCTTCTCTTCCTATTTTTGCAGCCATCGGTGGAATGACTATTCCGGCAGGAATTTACAGTATTTTCAATGCAGAAACTCCTTATGCAAACGGCTGGGGAATTCCCATGGCAACGGATATTGCTTTTTCATTGGCGATTATTTCAATGTTGGGAAGTAAGATCCCGAATTCTATTAAAATTTTCCTAGCTGCATTAGCGATTGTTGATGACTTGGGAGCTATTTTGGTTATTGCAATTTTTTATACAGAACAGATTCATTGGACGTATTTATTACTGTCTTTTGGAGTAACTGCTTTATTATTTTTATTGAATTTTTTAAAGGTTACAAAGATTTATTTTTACATTATTCCTGGGCTATTTTTGTGGTATTTCCTGCATCATTCGGGAATTCATGCTACGATTGCGGGAGTTTTATTAGCCTTTTCAATTCCGACAAACGCTTCCAATGTAAAAATTTCACCTTTGGAAAAATTAGAACATACATTGTATTTTCCTGTAAGTTTTTTAATCATGCCCATATTTGCATTAACCAATACCAATATTGCTTTTAATAATGGAATGCTCGAAGGTTTAACGAGTACTTTAGGTTTAGGTATAATCGGCGGTTTGATTATAGGAAAATTAATCGGAATTAATTTATTCTCATTAATCGCTATTAAATTTAAACTAAGTTCACTTCCTCAAAACAGCTCGTGGACACAAATGATAGGCGTCGGTTTCTTAGCCGGAATTGGTTTTACGATGTCTATTTTCATCGCACTTCTTTCTTTCAAGGGAGAAATTGAAATTCAGGATGAAGCTAAATTTGCGATTTTAATTGCTTCTTTTTTAGCTGCTGTTTTAGGATATGTAATTTTGAATTTAGGATCAAAAAAAAAGGAGGTTATTGAGAATTAATTTTTTGTAACTGACCAACTTCCGTTTAAATTACCCATTTTCCATGTTCCGGATTTACTTTCTAAATTTCCATATAAAGTAAATCCTGAGCTAGAGGTTGTACTGCTTATCGATGAACCTATAAGTCCTGAATAAAAAGTCTCTTGGTGGCCTTGGGAAATTTTTGTACCTTCTATTGTTCCGCTTTTGTTTACATTTAAAATTAAAGTTCCGCTTTGGTCTCCCGAATAGCTACCACTCCACTTTCCCATGTAAGGAGAAGTGTAATTTTCTTCCTGTTTATCGCGTTCTACTTCATCAAGAACATGTTGGCATGAAAGGACGGTTAATAATGGAAATATGATTAGTAGGTATTTAATTTTCAGTTTCATAGTTTTTGTTTTTTTAATCATTATCATTAGAATAGCCACGTAAATCCTCTTTTCTAAGCTCATCAGACAACAGCTTCTCCACTCTTAATTTTCTAAGAGCCATATTCAGTTCGTTTCCAAACAGAAGAAGATAGACGTTTACATTTACCCAGACCATCAGTAAAATCATACTTCCAATCGATCCGTATAAAACGTTATATCTGGCAATATTTTTAACATACAGCGCGAAAAAATAAGTCGTAACAACAAATAAAACAGTCGTAAGAATCGCTCCCGGAACAGCCTGTCTGAATCTTGCGATTTTCACGGTTCCCAACCAATAAAATAATGTTAGAAGAATAAAGTAAAATAATGGAAATGATACAAATCCGATAATACTGGATAGGTTTTTCACCAACCACGAGACATTATCAACCGGAGCGAATAATTTCATTACAACTTCCACATAATAAACGCCGAAAAGAGCCAGAAAAACTATTATTATAAAGCCAATTGTGATAAAAAATGACAGAATAAATTCTTTTACATCCGTTAATTTTTCATCAGAATTTTCATTAAATCCATTGATGAGAGAAAATGTTCCGTTTGTTGCAAAAACCAAGGCTAAAACAATCGTCAAATTACTGATTCCCTTCATATTAGGAATGATATTATTTTCAATATATCCTCTCACTTCATTTTCCATGTGTGACGGAAAAACATTGTGAATCAATACTTCAAAAATATAAAACTGAAGTTTATCATAATGAGGCATATATGGCAAAACCGACAGCAAAAAGAGAAGAAACGGGAATAAACTTAATGTAAAACTCCATGAAATTGATGCTGCCTTTCGTCCAATTTTCCCTTTAAAAACTCCTGTAATATAAATCTGAAACATCTGCCACAGCGAAATACCCAACACAGGAATGTGTATATCATCAAAGAAATCTTGAATTTTTAGAATGAATGTGGGAATTTTAAGATTCATAAAGTATATTTGCGCCTAGCAAATATAAGAAATGCGTATCAATTTACTCTGCATTGGCAAAACGGATGATAAAGAAATTACTTCTTTGATCAATTATTACCTTACTCGCCTTCCCAAACATTGGAATTTTGAAATTATAGAAATTCCTGATGTAAAAAACGCCAAAAACCTTTCTCCTGATCTTTTGAAAAAAGAAGAAGCAAAGCTATTCTCTAATCATATCGACAAAAATGATTTGGTTGTAATTTTAGACGAAAAAGGAAAACAATTTACAAGCAGAGAATTTTCACAAAAAATAGATACCTGGATGAATTCTTCAGTGAAAAAAATTCACATTTTGATTGGTGGAGCTTATGGTTTTTCGGATGAAATTTACACCAGAGCAAACGAAAAAATGTCATTATCTAAAATGACATTTACGCACCAGATGATCCGGTTATTTATCGTTGAACAATTGTATCGTGCAGACCAGATTTTGCAGGGAAAACCTTATCATAATGATTGATTTTTAAACTTTATAAGAAGTTGTACGAAAAAAGCAACTTAAATCAAACCTAACAGGTTTTAAAAACCTGTTAGGTTTATCGCAGTATAATTGATCTCAGATAATATTAAACAATCAATATTCTGAATTATATTTACCTGTCTTTTTAAACTTGAAAAACACCACTGTAAATACCAACTAGACTTTTAAACCTATCTGTCTTTTTGCTTCACCAACCACAAAAGCTACTGAATTTGCAATATTAAAACTTCTAATTAAATTTGACATCGGGATCGTTAAATGGTTATCAAAACGAGATAAAACATCTTTACTCAATCCGACACTTTCTTTCCCAAAAACGAGCCAGTCACCGTCCTGAAAATCAGTTTCTAAATAGGATTTCTCAGCATGTGAACTCATTAAAAATACTCGAGATTTATCGGGAACTTGTTGAATCCATTCATCAACATTTGCATATTCTGAAACATCAAGATGAACCCAATAATCTAAGCCCGAACGTTTCAGATTTTTATCATTAATTATAAATCCAAAGGGATGAATTAGGTGCAATTTACTTTCCGTACCTACGCATAATCGTCCGATATTTCCTGTATTATTCGGTATTTCGGGTTCTACGAGAACAATGTTTAACATATTTATTTTTTACTAGTTTTCCAGAGAAAACCTTATCACAATGATTAATTATTTTGCAGGAGCTTTACATTTTGCATAATAATCCGCAAGAAGACCTTTTTCATATCCTAAACTTACAGCTTTATCTAAGGTTGTGCATGCTTCTTTCGGCTTTGCAGCATCAAACAAGATCAAAGCTTTTGTAACATAAGACTGAGAAAATTTAGGATCTATTGAAATCGCTTTGTTAACATCAACAAGAGCTTCTTTAGATTTTTTTAATTTAAGATAAACGTCGGCTCTTCCGTTGTATAAAAGAGATTCGGGTTTTTCGGAGATCAATTGATTATAATCTTTTAAAGCACCTTCCAGATCACCGCTATTTTTTTTCAGATTAGCTAATCCTGTTTTTGCATAAATATTATCTGCCGCAAAACTTAAAATTTGGTTTAAATCTTTTAAAGCCAGATCCTTTTTCCCTTGACTTTCATAAATTTTAGAACGCGTTAAATACATATCAACATTTTCAGGTTCTATCTGAAGACCTTTATCAATGTATTCCAGCGCTTTTGCCTTGCTTCCTCTCTGGCTGTTTAATGAAGCTAAATTTGCATAAACAGAAGCGGACAAAGGATTTGCTCTCAAGGCAGCTTCATAGGATTTAAAAGCCAAAGCGGTCTTTCCTAATCTTCTCTGTGACGTTCCTAAGTTATTATAATAATCAGATTGAAATTTCTGAATCTGTTCTTTTTCAGCAAGTTTAGAATATTGCTCTTCTGCACATTTGTAGTCTGCTTTTTTAAAGCATTCTTCAGCCATTTTGGCATCCTGAGCATAAAAATTTAATGAGGAAAAGGCTAATGCCAGAATTAATAAATGTTTTTTCATGAGGTTATATTTTGTTTATTGATTACTTTTTTGGCAAGTGCACCAAATATCACTCCCAATAAAAGTCCAACAAACGCCCCCACCAAAATATCTATCGGGAAATGTACACCTAAATATATTCGGCTGTATGCTACCACCACAGCCCACACAAATATAGCATAAGGAAACCAATTGAGTTTCTTTTTTAATAAAATACTTAAGTATGTTGCTAAAAAGAAGGTGTTGGAAGCATGCGCAGAATAGAAACCGAACTGCCCGCCACATTTCACGATTCTCATGTGATGCTCTAAAGTCGGGTCATGACAAGGTCTTAATCTCGCCACACCAAATTTGAAAACACTCGCCAACTGGTCGGAAACCGTAGCTCCAATTGCTATAAATATGAGAATAAAAACTAAAGATCTTAGTTTGTAATTTTTATATAAAAAGTAAAGAAATATAATGTAAAGCGGAACCCAGATCCAAGTGCTGGAGATCAGCATCCAAAACTGATCAAAAGAAGAATTTCCCAAATTATTGAGAAACAAAAAGACCTTCTTATCTTCCTGAATAATTTCTTCCATGGATTATCTGCTTACAGGCCCTTCGTGAGTTTCGTCATCGGCAGGTTTTGGCTTAGGCAGTTCATTGGATTCGGTTGGATTCGGTAAGAAGTCTTTCTCCACATCTTTCATTGGATTGTACTCTTTTGCGGCATCTTTTACCTTCTCTATTTCACGCTTTATTTCAGAAACAGGGTTATCTGTTTCCTTCATTATCTCAGTTTTGATATCTTCCACTGCACCACGCATTTTTCTTATGCCCGAGCCTAAGTCACGTGCTATCGAAGGAAGTTTATCCGGTCCGAATAATACAACAATCGCAACTGCGATCAATGCCATTTCTCCAAAGCTTAATTCCATGATACAAAATTACAAAAGTTTATACATATCTGATACAGTTATATTATATTTTAAATAAATTTTAATTTTTTAGGGTTTAGGGTTTAGGGTTTAGGGTTTAGGGTTTAGGGTTTAGGGTTTAGGGTTTAGGGTTTAGGGTTTAGGGTTTAGGGTACAAAATTAATTCTTATATAAATTTGATGAACTTCCACTCTAATTTTATTTTAATATTTTTTACGCAAACAACACAAGAATTTCTTAACAACTAATTTCTTCTAACCGTATGCAAGAGCTTTTCATTCTGAAAAGTCCCTTCAATTAAATCATACTATTATTAATTCCCTTTTCATGATCAAATTATCATTTACGCATTCATTTTTAGTATTTTATAAAATTTAATAAATAATTAATTCCAATCAAAGAGAATTATATTGCAATTTTAAATAAATTTATTACACACAAAACATTTAAATATTTTATTATGAAAAAACTACTAACTACATGTAAGATTTTTGCCATTTTAGCGGTATTAACACTTACCGGTTGTCAGGACGAAAACAATCAGGTCTTGCAGGAAAATCCATCAGAAAAAGTAAGTCTTTCTGATTTAAAAAGAGAAATTACACCATCATCACAGGTAATTCCTAAGGCTGTTCAAATTCAACTTGATGAATCAAAAAAGAACATTGAAAAGTATCTTAAAAATGATCTTAAGATTGAAGGAATTGCTGTTTTGGGTAAGTTATCAACTGAAAAAGGAGTTTCTCTTTCACAAAATTTAATTTCTCAAAAGGACAATTTTGTTGCAGCAGGAAATATTTTAGATCTGGAATCTGTAAAGATTGGCAAATTAGAAAACTTAAATTCAGGTGAAGATTTATCTATCGCTCAAAAAGGATTAAAAGATATGGCGATTGAAGAAATTAAAGCAAACGCAAACGTTCTTGAGATCAGCTGGAATCATAACGGAGAAAAATTCTCAACATTATGTTATTATAATGATTCGGGAATTATCTGGGATAATATTCTTGGCGGATTGGTCATGATGGACAAAAGAGGAAACTCTGAAGCTTCAAATGATGCGGCAGCAAAAGTATCTTCCAAATGGTACAAACAATGGTGGACTGCCAATTGGCTTTGGGGATCTAAAAGAGGTGAAATCGGATACCAAATTACCATTTACTATACAGGTTCATCGGTTTCAAATGTTGACGTGAGCGATTGGGGGAACATCAGTTTAGGAAAGGCAAAAAGCGAAAGCAAAGTAACCAAAAAAACGGGAGCTTACGGACAATGCAGATATGCTCTTGGACTTTGTACTCCAACAGGTTCTTTAAGCTTTAATTCAAGCAACTTTTCGGTATCATTCTCAGGATTGGGAAGCAATGTTGTAAGTAATGGAATAAAATCACTTTATCCATAATTATTAAATTCTTTCAAACGAAACAGGGAACCAAATTTTGGTTCCCTGTTTTTATTTATCTAAGTAATTTTACTTCTTAATTTTATTTTTTTGAAAAGCGTAATAAGTTGCAACTACACTCGCCGTCATCAATAGAAACGCTAAGAAGAATGGTGCTCCTGAGAATTTAAAAGGTGCTTCATCATGCGTGAAATAGTAAAATAGATTCGTCATCATCGGAGGACCGACAATA
This sequence comes from Chryseobacterium glaciei, assembly GCF_001648155.1. NCBI lineage: Bacteria > Pseudomonadati > Bacteroidota > Flavobacteriia > Flavobacteriales > Weeksellaceae > Chryseobacterium > Chryseobacterium glaciei. The sequence goes on from NZ_CP015199.1 coordinate 219,324, forward strand.
GATGTCGCACTCATTAAACTCGTTAATGCTCCCTGAAGTTCGCCCTGCTCGTTTGCCGGAACACTTTTCGTGATTACGGACTGAAGAGCCGGGCCGCAAATTCCACCTAAACAATAAGGTATTAAGAATGCAAACATCATCCAGCCTTCTGTAGCAAAAGCAAATAACAACATTCCGAGTGCGTATAATGCTAATCCGTAATAAATACTTTTATGTTCACCTAATCTTGGGGTCGTCCATCGTATTAAAACTCCCTGAACCAATCCAACCAATAATCCGACTACACCGAGGGAAATTCCGACCATTCTTTCTGTCCAACTGAATTTGTACATGGTAAAGAAACTCCAGTTGCTCTGTACAGCGTGTCCTGCAATATAAATTAAAATCAAGGCAACAATTAATCCTGAAATTTCAGGGTGTTTTCCTAAAAACTTAAATGAACCGACAGGATTTGCACGTTTCCAATTAAATTCTCTACGTTTATCTTTATCTAAACTTTCCGGGAGAATGAAGTATCCGTAAAGGAAATTAAGCAGACATAAACCTGCCGCAGCGTAGAACGGAACCCTCGCTCCATAATGTCCTAAAACACCACCCAAAACAGGTCCGATAATGAAACCTAAGCCAAAAGCGGCACCAATTAAACCAAAATTTTTCGCTCGGTCTTCATCCGTAGAAATATCCGCAATGTAAGCACTGGCCGTTGTGACGCTCGCTCCGGTGATTCCCGCAATGATCCGTCCTAAAAAGAGCCACCAAATTGTGGGAGCTAACGCAAGGAAAATATAATCAATCGCAAAACCGAAAAGGGAGATCAAAATAATAGGTCTTCGTCCATATTTATCACTTAAATTTCCAACAACGGGTGAAAATATAAATTGAGTAAAAGCATACGCAAAACCTAGCCAGCCACCATATTTAGCGGCTTCACTTATATCTGCATGAATAAGTTCCTCAATCAATTTGGGAACAACAGGAATGATAATTCCCCATCCTGTAATGTCAATTAACAGCGTAATAAATATAAAGCCTATGGCCGCTTTTTTCCTTGAATTTTCCATAATCCTGCAAAAATAATCAAATTGGGAAAAATAATGGTTCTAAATTATATTAATTAGTTGTTAGATATTTGTTGATGGTTTATTGAGTATTGTTGTCGCCTTTAAACTATCAACTAAGAACAATCAACATTTTATTTGCACATGTTAAAGCAAACCTAACAGGTTTTGAAAACCTGTTAGGTTTAGATTCATAATATGGAAAGATTCGAGCCCAGACCCCTATGAAATGACAAACTAAGGGTTGATTTTGCGATAATAAATGAAATTCGGACAAATACCCTAGCCCAGATTGAAACGACATCCTTTTTTGTTGCGGGCGAAGCAAAGCGAGCCCGTAACAAAAAAGATACAGTGGAAAGCTGGAAATAGCTTCAAATAAAAGATTGAAAACTTGATAGATAATTGTTGATAAAGTTTCTAATAATTGATAAAACCTTAGCGCCTAATACCAACAACAAATTCACCTTTAATACACAAAAAAAGCCTTTCAAATTGAAAGGCTTTTTCTTATTTATTGTAGTAATACTTATTTTGAAGCAAGTACTTCTTTAGTCGTAGTTGTTTTTCCGTGTACTTCATCTTCTTTTCCAGATTTAAGGAAGTCATACGCAATTGCCGAAGCAATGAATATGGATGAATACGTACCGAATCCAATACCAATCAACATTGCAAACATAAATCCTCTTAGGTTATCTCCACCGAAGATGAAGATTGCTAAAATTACAAGGATTGTTGTAAATGAAGTGTTGAACGTTCTACCTAATGTACTAGAAATAGAGTCATCGAATAATCCAGCTAATGTTAAAGCTTTCTTCTCTCTTAAATACTCTCTAATTCTATCGAAGATAATAACGGTATCGTTAATTGAATAACCCAATACGGTAAGAATCGCCGCAACGAAATCCTGATTGATCTCCATGTTGAAAGGCATATACTTGTGAAGCAATGAATAAGCTCCCAAGATAATAACCGCATCATGGAACAATGCTGCAACAGCACCTAATGAGAATTGCCATTTTCTAAATCTTAATAAGATGTATAAGAAAATACCTCCCAAAGCAGCTACTACTGCAAGAATACCATGAGTTTTGATATCATCTGCAACTGTAGGTCCTACTTTTTCAGAAGAAATAATTCCTGCATGTTCTTTATCCGCAGATTTGAAATCATGTAATGTTACATTAGCCGGTAAGCTTGATTTTAAACCTTCGTATAATTTCTGTTCTACAGTCTGGTCAGCTTTTAAAGATTCGTCTTCGATAAGGTAATCAGTAGAGATCTTTAACTGCATGTCGTTTCCAAAAGTTTTAGCTTCAACAGAAGAGTTTTTACCGTCTTCAGTTTTGAAAACTTTTACTAAGTTCTGTTCAACATCCTCAGCATTTACTGCTTTATCGAATCTTACAACGTAGTTTCTACCACCTGTAAAGTCGATTCCGTATTTAAATCCGTGGATTGCGATTGAAGCAATACAAACAACTGTTAATACAGCAGAAATGATATATGCATATTTTCTTTTCCCGATGAAATCGATCCAAGTATTTCTGAATAGGTTTTTCGTTGGAGCTGTCCAAACAGAAAGTTGTTTTCCTTTATTCAATCTTGAGAAGATCATTACTCTTGAAAGTAATACTGAAGTAAAGAATGTCATTAAGATACCAATTCCTAACGTTAAAGCAAATCCTTTAATAGGACCTGTTCCGAATAAGAATAGTACACCTGCCGTTAATAACGTCGTTAAGTGACCATCAACAATTGCACTTAATGCATGTTTGAAACCATCTTTATAAGCTTCTAAAATGCTTTTCCCTGCAAATAATTCTTCCTTCGTTCTTTCGTAGATAATAACGTTCGTATCCACGGCCATGGCCATTGTAAGAACGATACCCGCGATACCAGGAAGTGTTAATGTAAAGTCTCCGGAATCCATGATTCCGAAAATATAGAATAAGTTAATAATCATTGCAATTACAGCGTACACACCTGCACCACCGTAATAGAAAATGATATAAACGATAATAATCAAGAATGCAATAGCAAATGAAATAACCCCGGCATCAATAGACTCTTGTCCTAATGAAGGTCCTACAACAGTAGCCTGAACCACTTTTGCACCTGCAGGTAATTTACCAGCTCCCAGAACGTCAACCAATTCTTTAGCTTCTTCCTGAGAGAAGTTACCAGAGATCTGAGTTCTACCGTTAGGAATTGCGCCTACAACGTTTGGCGCAGTATAAACTCTACCATCCAATGTTACAGCAACCGGTTTACCAACGTTTTTCTCAGTTAATGTTTTCCATTCTTTAGCACCTTTAGAATCCATTTGCATGTCTACTACTACTCTGCTTAACTCATCATAGCTAATACTTGCAGTTTCAACAGCACCGTCTACAGGAGCTTTTTGGTTGATGTTACCTCTGATTGCATACAATACTAAACTTTCAGTATCTGTAGCTTCAGGTTTGTAACCCCAAAGGAACTGTGTATATTTAATATTTGAAGGACGTAAAGACTGTCCTACTTTGCTGTTCAAGATTTTGTTTACAGTAGCTGTATCAGATAATTTTACACTTCCAACAGCACTTTGGCTCATAGATTTCCCACCCTGCATGATATTCATGAAGTTGACATTCTTGGCAACTCCCATAGAATCACCTTTTACAGCGATCATTGTAGCTAATGTTTGGAAATAAGGATAAACTTCAGGAGCTTGTTGTACTTCCCAGAACTGAAGTTTTGCAGAAGTCTGAAGCATTTTCTTCACCTTATCGATATCCTTCATACCAGGCATTTCAACAGAAATTCTTGCCGTACCAGGTACTCTCTGAACGTTTGGCTGCACTGCACCCATTTTATCGATTCTGGTTCTGATCACCTCAAAAGCTGTACCTACAGAAAGATCAATTCTTCTCTTAATGATGCTTTTTACCTGCTCATCAGAAGTATTGTATTTAATCTCAGATAAATTTGTATTTCCGAAAATTTCCGGATCTGCAAGTTTAAGATTTGTTCCTTTTGCTGTGTTTACAGCATCAAACTGATCAAAGAAATTGTCGATGTAAGATTTTGTGGAACTCTTCTGAGCTTCATCAGTCTTGTTTAAAGCCTCGATAAGAACAGGGTTTGTAGAATAATTTGTAAGATCGTTCACCAAATCTCTTTGGTTGATCTCCAAAAGAACGTTAATCCCTCCTTTCAAGTCAAGACCAAGTTTCATTTCCTTGTCTTTGGCTTTAGTGTAATAAAGTTTTGTGAATCCCAGGTTCAGTGTATCTTTAGAAAGCCTTGTAATCTCTTTCTGATACTTTTCCGGATTGTCTCCTGCAACAGCAGTTGCCTGCTTTTCAATTTTGCTGGCGTACCAAGTTGGTAATAGCTCATTTAAGCAAATTAACCCTAGTACAATAGCAACAATTGTAATAAGTCCTTTTCCTTGCATTTTGTTATAACTACGTTAAATTAAGTCGGCAAATATAATGATTTTCTTGATATTTTATGAATTTTTAAGAACAGAAATCGTTTATTTTCAGATATATCGGCTATTTCACTTCTATTTAAGATTTATCAATTTTTATGTTATATTATGATGATATTTTAAATTTTATTGGTACGAAATTTTCATTCACTTAATTCAACACACTAAATATCAAAATATTATGAAAAAACTACTTTTTACGGCAAGTATTTTTTCTTCCTTAATCCTTAATTCTCAAACAATTATTTTGGAAGAATTTGCCACCGGACTTACGGCTCCGGTTGAGATTACAAACGCTAACGACAGTAGGCTTTTTGTCGTGCAACAGAACGGAATGATTAAAATTATTCAACCAAACGGGACAATTAATGCCACGAATTTTTTAAATATCAGTTCTAAAATTCTTTATGGCGGAGAAAGAGGACTTTTAGGTTTAGCATTCCACCCACAATACTCGACGAACGGGTATTTTTTTGTCTATTACAACAACACAGCTGGGAACATTATCGTTGCGAGATATACCGTAACTTCTGATGCAAATGTTGCAGATCCTAATTCTGAAAAGATTTTATTGAATATTCCAAAACCATTCGATAATCACAATGGCGGAAGTATTCATTTTGCACCTGACGGAAATTTATGGATCGTCACGGGAGACGGCGGAAGTGGCGGAGATCCTAACAACAACGCTCAAAACAAAAATTCTTTACTCGGAAAAATGTTGAGAATTGATGTTAATGCAACAGGAGCTTACAATATTCCGACCGGAAATCCTTTTATTGGCTTAGCGGTTGATGGTTTAGACGAAATCTGGGCTTACGGACTTAGAAATGCCTGGAAATGGTCTTTTGATCTTACAACAGGAAACGCAGTGATCGCAGATGTTGGACAGGGACAGATTGAAGAAATCAACAGAATCCCGCTCACACAGGCCGGAGTCAATTACGGATGGCGATGTTACGAAGGAAATACAGCTTATAACACAGCAGGTTGTGCCAGTTCTTCAACAATGACTTTTCCGGTTGCCGTTTATGATCATTCCGGAGGAAGATGTTCTATAACCGGAGGTTACGTTTATAGAGGAACTACCTATCCTACTCTTCAAGGGAAATATATTTTCAGTGATTATTGTACTCCACAGATCGGGATTTTAGATTCTGGAAATTCAATTACATGGACGACCTCATTTGCTGGTAATAATTTCTCAACTTTTGGAGAAGACAGTCAAAAAGAATTGTATGTTGCAGCGGTAAATAATGGAAAAATCTTTAAAATTAAAACAGATGCTTCTTTATCTACGAATGAAAATAATAATTTGAAGCAAATCAAAGTCTATCCGAATCCTGCTTCTAAAAAAGTTTTTATTGATGGTTTGAAAGATAAAAATATTTCCGCTGAAATTATAAGTTCAGAAGGAAGAAAAGTTCTTGAAAATGCAAAAATCAACAGCGATAACAGCATTGATATCACAGGAATTCCTGCAGGAGTTTATTATATTAATTTAAAATCCGGGGAGTTAAAATCTTACAGTCAGAAATTGATTATTAAATAAAAAAAATTAAAAGCCTCAGAATATTCTTTTTGGGGCTTTTATATAATACCCAAATCCAACAATAATTGGAATTACCATCAATATTCTTTCCATTAAAGAAAATCTTGCTACCTCATAATCAAATAAATCGGGTTGAGTTATTGCCAGAAAAACCATTACACCAGCCGAAATTATCATTAAGAAAACAGGAAACTGCTCAGACCGATTTGTATTATTTTTAAATTTCAAATTCAATATCCCAAAAACATAGTCATATAAGGGAAAGCCCAGATTCTATAGGTATCCCAAGCGACGAAATGAAGTAATAATGGAGAGAAAACTGCCATCATGAATAGAAAAAATAAAGGCAAACCTATTCTTTGGTATTCTTTATAAACAATAAACAGCAAAAACAGAATCGGAAGACTAAAAGCGAAAGATTTATGATAAATCATTTTTATGACAAAACTTTTACTCTCTGTTGCTAAATAATGTGTAAATTTTTCAGTGTATGAAGTTGCTACTAAATCTGCAATATCTTTTTTAATAAATCCTGAACCATTAAAATAATTAAACAGACTTAAGTAATGATCCTTCCCATAAATTTCCTGATAATATGATAAGAAAAACATCAAAACAGCAGGAAACACCAGAAATAAAATGCTTTTCTTTAATAATTTTAAATTAAAAACTTCTTTGAAAGAAAATTTTTCATTTGACATTTCTGCGACAATTAAAGCAAAAAGAGAAATAGGGATTGTTAGGAAAAAAGATATTTCATGAATCAGTAAACTTATGCAAACCAATATTGATGAAAGAAAGATCAGATTTTTTCTTATCAAATAAATAATCAATATCGTCAATAAAAAAACAATATGATCAAGATAGCCAATGATATGGGCACTTAAAACCACATATTGCGACAAAAAGAAAATTAAATAAAATATTACCCGATAGATATTTTGCGAAATATTATTCGCCTGTTTTAAGGCAATAAAATATATACATCCATAAAGAATCAACAATATTACCGCTGAAATCAACAGAATATTAAATTCATTTTTCTGAAAAAAGAAACCAAGTATTTGCCCTGCAAGACCTCTTTTGATAAATCCGAACCGATAATCGATCAACCAATGCGCTTCTGACCACTCATTCGGAAACCTTATCGTTTTTAGAACACTGAAAATCAGTGCATAGAAATAAAGTAAAGCAAGCAGAACCTTCCCTTTCATGGACTAGATCGTCATTGAGAAAATTCTAGTCTCAGGTTTATTTCTCATCATTCTAAGGTCAAAAACCATCGCAACGTTTCTTGTAAATGCTCGTCCTTTTTCGGTAATTTTTATCTGATTATCATGAATTTCAACCAACTCATCTTTTTCCATTTCTTTAAGCATTTCAAAAGCATTTTCCAGCTCAGGGAAAGAGTTTTGAGCATCGAAAGTTGTTTCAAGCTGACACATTAAATTCAAAATATGCCTTCTTACAATCAAATCTTCTTCATTTAAGATATGCCCTTTTACCACCGGAATTTCGCCTTCTTCAACCGTCTTCTGATACTCTTCCACAGTTTTTACATTCTGAGCAAAAGCATACCAAGAATCAGAAATAGAAGACATTCCAAGACCAACCATCAATTGAGTATTGCTCGAAGTATATCCCATGAAGTTTCTGTGAAGCTTTTTCTGAATCAATGATTGGTACAGATCATCATGTTCAAGAGAAAAATGATCCATTCCCACTTCAATATATCCTAGATCTTCCAATAATTTCTTACCATCTTCATATAAACGGCGTTTTTCTTCTCCGCTTGGGAGATCATTTTCGTCGAAACCTCTTTGTCCAACACCTTTCACCCATGGAACGTGTGCGTAAGAATAAAAAGCAAGTCTGTCAGGCTTTAATTCCATTGTTTTACGAATTGTATGTTCCATTGCTTCCCAACTCTGATGTGGAAGTCCGAAAACCAGATCGTGACTGATCCCTCTGTAGCCAATCTCTTTAGCCCATTCTGTCACATTTTTCACATTTTCAAAAGGCTGAATTCTGTTGATCGCTTTCTGAACTTTAGGATCATAATCCTGAACTCCAAAACTCACTCTTCTGAAACCTAAATCATATAAAGTCTGAAGATGATCTTTCGTTGTATTATTTGGGTGACCTTCGAAAGAAAACTCAGGATGTTCTGCAATTTCCACGCTTTCAAAGATACCTTCCAATAAAGTTTTTAAATTTTTAGGAGAGAAAAATGTCGGTGTTCCTCCGCCTAAATGAAGTTCTTTTAATTTTGGTTTTTCATTAAAAAGTTCCAGATAAAGCTTCCATTCTTTTAAAACACTTTCTAAATAAGGTGTTTCTACACTATGCTGTTTTGTAATACGCTTGTGGCACGCGCAAAATGTACACAAAGCCTCACAAAAAGGCAAATGGATGTAAATAGAAATTCCTTCCGCTGCATTACTTTCCTTAAATGACCTTATTACACTTTCCTTCCATTTTTCAGGTGAAAAAGTACTCTCATCCCAATAAGGAACAGTAGGATAAGACGTGTAACGAGGTCCCGGAATATTATATTTATCTATTAAAGAATTCATTGAAAATGTAAATTTTAAAAATAGAACTCCAAAAGGAATTTCATTATGCAAAATTAAATATAACTTATGAATTTTAAATCATGAATTATATTAGGGTTTCTTTTCGAAATTTATAATGAGTCTAAATACTGCATCCGCAAAATTATTCACTAAATTATCATAACCAACACAATAACAATACAATAAATCATTTCCTTAATTATATTTCATTTTTAATTAGACGATTGTTGCATTTTTACCATACATTATAAATTTTCTTGAGTTGATTCGATCAAATCCTCTGTCAGCCGTTATTTATTAACTTTAACTCTTCTTAAATTTGAAGTTTTTCCGATAACGAAAATTAGATTATTGATTAATAATGTTACTCTAATTTGGTTCATCAATATTTTATAGGCTTAAAATTTTAGTTTCATCAAAGATATTTTATCCTTTCCTGCCAAAACAACCCTATTTCCATCCACCCATTTGCAGACAAAAAATCCTTTTTCATCTGAAATTTTCTTCCAAGTTTTTCCAAAATCTGAAGAATAGCTGATGTGTTGATCTCCAACGGAAATAATTTCTTTTCCTTTTGAATTTGGTTTAATTTTCACACAAGTTGTATATCCAGTATTTTTTCCGGAAGCCTGAATTTGCCATGTTTCTCCACCATCGTTCGTCGTTGCAATATTATTGATATTTGCATCTTGTTTTGTATAATCTCCCCCAACAACAACTCCGAATTTATCGTTAACGAAATCTATCGAATACATTCCCTGAGAAGATTCTCCCTGAATAAATGGAGTATCAAATACTTCAAATTTTTCATTTTTAAATGTTAACCTTAAAATTCGTGATGCTTTTCCGCCTGTTGCAATCCAGAGATAATTTTTAGTTGAAGCTATGTTGGTATTACTCGCTGCAAATGCGGCTTCACCCGGATTTAATTTTATTTCATTCTCAAAAAAACTCCATTTTCCATTTTTGTACATTGTCAACTTCAATCTATTATCATCAGTATCACTGAAAGCAAAAGCTAGTTTTTCATTCACAAAATGAAAGGCATCATAAAACGCAGCTTTGCTTCTATCCGTAAAAACAAGCTGATGGTTTAAATTTTTCTTATCAATCTTAAAAAAATAAGCCGGACTTTCGATATTTACAACATAAAGAGAATCTTTGTCCTGAGCTAACGTTCTGAATTGAAGTTTTTCCTCAGACAATTTGATCTGCTTCTGATTTTGAGGATTCTTTAAATCAACAAAACCAAACTTTGAATCTGTTCCGCTGTACCAGACTTTCCCATCGTAAAGTTCCAAAGCGCGGATGCTTATTTTATCACTTAAAATAGTTGTCAGACTTTCTACTTGTTGAGAAAATGTAAGTATTCCCAAAAATGAAAATAAAATTGGTAAAAGCTTTTTCATATTAGCAAAAATAAAAAATCCACAGAATTCTGTGGATTTTAAGTTGAATATTTTTTAATTAATCTAGATCTGGTTTTTCTAAAGGCTCCTGTTCAGCCTTAAAAGTTTCGCCGTAACCTCCGTTTTGAAGTTTTGAGTTTCTCTTACTGTATAGAAAATAAATAATGAAACCGATAATTAACCAAGCAAAAGAATATAATTTAGCTTCTCTACTTAAATTGAAAATCAAATAAACATTAATTAAAATACCTAAACAAGCGATCAAAGGTAAAGCCGGAACTTTGAAGTTTCTTTGTAAGTTCGGCTCTTTTACTCTTAATACCCAAACTGCTACACAAACCATCGTGAACGCGAATAGAGTTCCGAAACTTGTCATGTGAGCAAGGTCATTAATTGGTGTTAAAGAAGCAACAACAGAAATTACACCTCCCAAAATGATAAGGTTTTTTGTAGGAACTCCCGTTTTAGGGTTTACTTTTGAGAAAGTAGCAGGGATAAGACCATCTTTAGACATTCCCAAGAAAATTCTTGACTGTCCCATGATCATTACCATTAATACTGAGATCAAACCAACTGTTGCTGCAATCGTAATGATGTAACCAGCCCAAGCATAACCGGCAATATCAAATGCGTAAGCTACAGGAGCTTTGATAGCATCAGGATATTTACCAAGTGGATTGAAATCTGTATAATGCATCATTCCCGTTAAAACAAGAGATACTAATATGTATAAAAGTGTACAGATTATTAATGAAGTAATAATAGCAAAAGGAACGTCCTTTTTAGGATTAATCGCCTCTCCTGCTTGTGTAGAAACTGCGTCAAATCCTACGTAAGCAAAGAAAATAGCAGATGCTCCTGCGACAACTCCGCCTATACCGTATGCAGAATGCGAGACTCCGCCTTCCGTAATAGTTGTAGCTTCAGGGATAAAAGGAAGCCAGTTTTTAAAAGGATCAGCTGAACCGAAAATAATAAATGCTCCTGCAATAATTACGAAAATAATAGCCGAAACCTTAAGGATAACGATAAAGTTATTTGCTTTTGCCGCTCCTTTTGTTCCTCTAACTAAAATTGAGATTACAAATAAAACGATAAAAAATGCCGGTAAATTCATTGAAAAACCAGAGTTTCCTGCCGCCCAATACGTTTGCGGATCAGTTGTAAGCCAAGCCGGCAAATGTAACCCAAACATCTTGAGAAGTTTTGCGAAATATCCCGACCAGGATACTGCGACGGTCATTGATCCCATTGCATATTCAAGAATCAATCCCCAACCGATGATCCAGGCGAAGATCTCTCCTACTGTTCCATAAGCGTAAGCGTAAGCCGAGCCTTCTACGGGAAGTATTGATGCAAATTCTGCATAACACAAAGCTGCAAATACACAGGCAATTCCTGCGATCACAAATGACAAAGCCAATGCAGGCCCTGCATTATAGTATGCTCCTGTTCCCGTCAGTACAAAAATTCCTCCTCCGATAATTGCTCCGATTCCAATAGCAGTAAGGCTCCATTTTCCAAGAACGCGTTTCAGCTCACTCTTTTTGATATCAGCTTCATAGGCGCTCATCGGTTTTTTAACCCAAATTTTAGACATATTTTATTATTTATTAAAGATTTACGAAAATATAAAAAATTTAGAAATAGTAACGTTTATTGACAAACTTTCGTCATTTATTTTAAATTTAAAAACTTAAAAATCTGATTCACATATAATTTAAGGCATTTTCAGGTGTCTGATTTTTTGTTTATTTTTGACCTCATGAATTTATACGATCTTTTCGTAAAACCGTATGAGAGCTATACTGATTTACAAATTCTGTTAGAAGCCAGCGGAACGGTCTTCGGAATTTTAAGCGTTTATTTTTCCATCAAGAAAAATATTTGGGTATATCCTACCGGTATAGTTTCTACATTAATTTATGTTTACATTCTTTTCAACTTCGGATTATTGGGAGATTGTATGATTAATGTTTATTATACCGCAATGAGTGTTTACGGTTGGATCTTGTGGGCTAAGAATTCTAAAGATCATATTCATGTTGATGTAACGTGGGCCACCAAAAAAGAATGGGTTTTTGCGACCTTCCTTTTTATAATAAGTCTACTTTTAGTTACCGTCATATATTATTATAAACCTTACATCGATAATCAGTTTTCAATGGAGGGTACCAACCTAGGTTTATATCATCTTGATTGGGCAAATTGGCTGGATGTTATCACCACTTCAATATTTTTAGTAGGGATGTGGTTTATGGCCAAACAGCGCATTGAGAACTGGATTTTCTGGATTATCGGAGATTTTATTTGCATGCCGATGATGATTTTTAAGGGTCTTGGTATCACTTCGGTTCAATATTTGGTATTTACTATAATGGCGATCCTAGGATACGTCAGTTGGAAAAAAAGTTTTAAAGAAAAAAGTACAATAAAGTCATGAAAAATTTATTAAAAATAACATTCAGTATTTTCGTTATAACGAGCTTAACATCTTGTCTTGCTTATTCAGACGGATACGCAAACAACGGATACGGAGACCCCTATTATAATAACGGAAATTACTACGCTCCTCAAGGCTATTACGGCGGAGGCGGATATTATGGTAACGATGGATATTATTACAGAAATGATATCAATTATTACTATGACAACGGTGCCCCTTATTATTATGGAAGCAACCGAAGAAAAGTGTATGTAGAAAGAAGAAATACAACTACAACTTCACAGAGACCGAATAACGGATTCCGAAACAACTCAAATAGTAACAACAACGGAGGCGGATTTAAGAATAACGGAAATAACAACGGAGGTTTCCGAAACTCCAATTCCGGAAGCAATCAAAATAGCGGAGGTTTTAGAAATTCTACTCCACCAGCGAATAATGGTAATAATGGAGGATTTAGAAATAGTACGCCATCAAATAACAATAGTGGAGGTTTCAGAAATCAACAACCAACTACTCCGGCACCACAAAATAATAACAGTGGCGGATTTAGAAATGATAACAGCTCGTCAAACAGCAATAGTGGAGGATTTAGAAACAGTACTCCACAAACTACAACTCCAACCAGATCAACCGGAGGCGGATTTAGATAAAACGATTATAAATAAGAAAACGGACAGCTAACACTGTTCGTTTTTTGTTTTAAATATACTAATTTTGCACGTTTATATTTTAGACAAGAAAAGTATGGAATTTTATAAATATCAAGGTACGGGAAATGATTTTGTAATGATCGACAATCGTGATCTACAGTTTCCTAAAGACAAAAATACAATCGAAAAATTGTGCAACAGACGTTTCGGAATCGGGGCTGATGGTCTTATTTTATTGGAAAATGAAGACAATTATGATTTTAAAATGATGTATTATAATTCTGATGGCGGAGAAAGCACAATGTGTGGAAACGGCGGAAGATGTCTTGTAGCCTTTGCTTTTTTCCTTGATATTTTTGAAGATAAATGCAAATTTATCGCCATTGATGGTGATCATGAAGCTGAAATCCATAACGGAATCATTAAACTAAAAATGATCGATGTAGAAACCGTTTCCAATGACGGAGAAGACGCTGTAATGAATACCGGCTCACCTCATTATGTAAAATATGTGGAAGACTTGGTAAATTACAACGTTTTCGCACAGGGAAATGGCATCAGAAACTCTGAAAATTATAAAGAAAAAGGCATCAACGTAAATTTTGTTGAAAAAATCACCGATGATGAGATCTTTGTAAGAACCTATGAACGAGGCGTTGAGGATGAAACTTTCAGTTGCGGAACAGGAGTTACAGCTTCTGCTTTAACTTTTCTGCAAAAACATAATCTAATCTCTGTAAAAGTTAAAACTTTAGGCGGAAACCTTAAAGTTTATGCTGAAAAAAATGGAGACTCTTTCCAGAATATTTGGTTAGAGGGTCCTGCAAAACAGGTTTTTAGAGGAAAAGTAGATCTTATTTAAAAACAACAAAAACTTTTAATCAATTTTAATAATGAAAAAAGCTATTCTCATTATCATTCTGCTAATTATTGTGATTGCAGGATTTTTTGGTTTTAGATTTTATACTAAATATTACGGAAACAACGTAGAAAAAGATGGGTATCTTTTGATCCCTCATAATGCGAGTTTTAAACAGGTATTAGATTCTATTGCTCCCTATATTAAAAACAAGGAATCTTTCGAAGGTGTGGCAAAAGATAAGGATCTTGATAAATATTTAAAAGCTGGTCGTTACCACATCCAAAGCGGAACAGGAAACACCAACTTGGTGAATATGATCAAAGCCGGAAATCAGACAGATAATACATTTAGAATTGGTGATTTTGGAGATATTTATCAAATGGTTGGTAAAGTGACCAAGAAAACAGAGCTGGATTCTTTACAATTTGTGAATGATTTTAATAAAATCGCCACAGAAAAAGGATATAATAATGCAGAAGATCTGAAAAAATATTTTTTCATTGATACGTATAATTTTTTCTGGACGGTAACTCCAAAAGAGTTCTTTAACAAGTTTGATAGTCAGTACAATGAATTTTGGAACAGCGAAAGAAAATCTAAAGAACAGCAATCCGGCTTAACAAGAGATCAGATTTATGCTTTGGCTTCTATAGTTTATAAAGAATCCGGGGGTAAAAAGGATGAAATGAAAACGATCGCTGGATTGTATTTAAACCGTTACAGAAAAGGAATGAAACTTCAATCTGATCCAACGGTAATTTATGCCATCAATAAGCAGACAAATTTTAAAGATCCGATAAAAAGAGTTTTATATAAACATTTAACGACTCCATCTCCTTATAATACGTATGCTAATAAAGGAATTCCGCCGGGACCAATTTGTGTTGTAGATAAAAGCTCTGTTGATGCCGTTTTGAATGCAGAAAACAACAACTTTATCTTTATGTGCGCAGATCCTAAAAGATTTGGATTTCACAAATTTACAGTGAGTGCGGAAGAGCATGCAGTTAATGCAAAAGCGTATCAGGATTGGCTGAATTCAAAAAATATAAAATAAGAAATAAATTTAACTTTATTTTAACAATCTAATAATTAACATTTAGGTTTAAAAAACGACATATACTTTATAAATAATAAACTAACCTTAATATATTGAAATGTATTCAATTAACAATTTCATAATATTAAGAAAGATTTTTCACGATTTTACACAAACAATACCTTATGAATCAGACGGAAATTATCAATATTTTCACAAAAAGAACTTTAGGGCTTACTTTTGTACTATCGGCGGCAGCGTTCGCCTTTGGACAGGAAAAAGCAGGTATTTCAGGAACGGTAGTTAATAAAAGTAACCAACCTGTTCCTTATGCTTCAGTGACTTTCAGTAATAAAGCAAATAAATTATTAAGTGATGCTACGCTTACCGATGAAAAAGGACAGTATAAACTAGACCTTACGCCGGGAAATTACGACATTACGATTGAGGCAATCGATTACAAGAAAAGCCTTATTAATAAGCAGATTTCAGCAGCCGGAAACATCGGAGCTTTATCTATTGAACCTGAAAAAAGCGCTACTAATGTTAAAACTCAAGATATTGAAGGAATTGTACTAACGGCTCCTACAACCAAAGCTTACAAAGTAGAATTAGATAAAAGAACTTATGATCCGTCTCAGGATATTGTAAGTAAGGGAGGAAATTTGCAGGATGTTCTTTCTAATGTACCTTCGGTTTCTGTAGATACTGACGGAACCGTTTCTATGAGAGGTAGTTCTAATGTAAGATTTTTGATTAACGGAAAACCTTCTGCTCTTCTTGGTATTGATGACGGTGCGAATGCTTTACAAAGTATACCGGCTGATCAGATCGAGAAAATTGAAGTGATTACCAATCCATCTTCAAAATTTGAAGCTTCCGGTACTGCAGGTATTTTGAATATTATTTTAAAGAAAAGCAAGAAAACCGGTTTCAATGGTAGTGTTATAGGTACTTTAGGATATCTTCCTCAAACAAACCTTAACGCCAATCTTAATTGGAGAAAAGGAAACTTTACATGGTTTCTAAATGGTGGTGGTGGTTACAGAGAATCTAAAAATACCAGTAGAAATAATGATTATTTCAACAATGCTGTATTAAATGATGATTTGGTACAAAGAAATACCAACTCTGAAACCAAAAGTAAAAATAACAACTATAATGCTTCTGCCGGAATAGTATATGATATAACGGAAAAAACATCGGTAAATGCATCTGGTACTGTAAGAACATTTGACAGTGAAAACTTCGGTAATATTGATTACAGTTACACTCCTTTTAAAGATCCTTTTTATACATCAAACAGAACTACGTTCGGTACAAACAACAATCTTGCTTTTCAGGGTGATTTTGGGTTAGATCATAAATTTGATGACAAAGGTCAAAATTTATCATTATCATTAAGTTTACAGAGAAGCCGTTCATACAATGATACTAATATTGATGATACTATTGATAATTTGAAAGATATCATCAATCAAAATACCATCAACAAATCTGTTATTGGTAAGGTTGATTATGAGTTGCCTATTGGTGAAATTTCAAAATTAGAAGCAGGATACAGAATTGATATCAATACAAATGATTACAGCAATGATGTCCGTGAAAGTACCACAACAAAGCCTTTAGATTTCCTTAAGCCCTATACTTATGATGCGACATATAAAGAAACTTTCAACGCTTTTTATTTACAATTCAAAAGTAAAATCGGAAAATTAGCTTATCAGTTGGGTGTAAGAGATGAATTGTCGAATGTAGACATTAATTATCTAAGCCTTGATCCCAAGAAAAATGCAGTTGTAACCACTAAAAATTATAATAATTTATTTCCTAGTGTTTATTTAAGCTATGAATTTGCGAAAGACAATCAACTTCTATTAAACTATACGAGAAGAATAGACCGCCCAAGATCATTCTTTATGATTCCTAACCCGAATTATAGCGACAATCAAAATATCTTCGACGGAAATATAGATCTAAATCCTTCTTACGTTGACTCTTTTGAATTTGGATATAGTATCTCTAAAAAGAAATTTACACTAAATCCTACATTATACTACAGACATCAGACTGATGACACAAAAATGTTGGTATATAATATTTTAGCTACAAACGACGATGGAACTGTTATTGATCCAAAACGTATAGAGTCTCACACAAAACCAATTAACTTGGGTACAGATGATCGTTACGGTTTAGATTTAAACTTCAACTGGGATGCAACAAGTTGGTTGAAATTCTTAGGAAACGTAGATGTATTTGGATACAACACGAAAGGAAATACTCTATATGATACTTTTGACGAAAAGGGAAATCCTATTCAGGCTGTTGCTAATTTTAATGGTAAAGGTTTCTCAACAAGAGCAAGACTTTCTACAACGGTTAAAGTAGATAAAACATTCAGTTTCCAAATACAGGGATCCTACAGAGGAGGTCAGAAAACAGCTTTTCAGGATAGAAAAGATATGTATGGTATAAACTTTGGTGCTTCAAAAACAATTTGGAAAGGAGATGGAACTTTAGCATTTAATGTTCAGGATATTTTCAATACGAGAGCCATGAGATCTACAACTTATACAGCAAATAGTGTAAGAGATTCTTACATGCAGTGGCAACCAAGACAGTTCTCAGTTTCTTTAACTTATAGATTTAAGCAAGGGGAAAAAGTAGAACAACCTAAAAAGAAAAAGGATGTTAACGCCAACGCTACAGGCGGAGACGAACAAGGTCCAATGTAAGAGACAAGATATAATCACAAAAAATCCCGAAATAAATTTTATTTCGGGATTTTTTTATTTTGTAGCTTTTGCCATTTCGGCTTCAAAGATTCTTTTCCTTAAGTCGCTCGAGGAAAACCTGTGATCTCTTTTGTTGTAAAAAATTTCGATGCCTTTTTCTTCACAGTATTTTTTTCCTGTGAAATCTTTGTCCATATAATCATCACCGATGATTCTTACATCAATTACAAAAGATTTTAGAATATCTTCCAAATCCTGTTCTGTGTAATAAGGGATGATTTCGTCAACCGCATTTACAGCTTTCAACTGAATATAACGTTCAACAATGGTTTGTGTCGGCTTATTTTTAGTCGGACGATCGTGAGACGGGTCAATTTGAAGACCAACAATTAGATAATCGCAAACCGTTTTTGCTTCTTCCAGCATTTTAATGTGACCTGCGTGTAGTAAATCAAACGAGGAAAATGTAATGCCTATTCTTTCTGTTTTCATAGTGTGTATTTAAAATTTCACTGAAATAAAGGATTTTCTAAGGGATTAAACCTAAATTCAGGAAGGTATTTTTAATTATAATTGTTGTTATTAAATTTTAAACTAAATCAAGCTTAATTATTTCTTGATTCTAAATATTTTTGCCACTCCCAAGTGGTTCTTAAAGCTTCTTCCAAACTGGTTTCAGACTTCCAATTGAGTTCCTTCTCGGCTTTGTTTGGATTAGCGTAAGCGATCGTAATATCACCTTCTCTCCTATCACAAATTTTGTAAGGTACCTCAACATTATTTGCAGTTTCAAAAGCTTTTACAACCTCCAAAACAGATGATCCTTTTCCTGTTCCTAAGTTATAAATGTCAATGGTAGCTTTATCAGACTCTTTGCTCATTAAACTTTTTAAAGCGGCAACGTGAGCTTTAGCCAAATCTACTACATAAATATAATCACGAACTGCTGTTCCGTCAACCGTTGGGTAATCATCGCCCCAAACACTTAGTTTTTCACGAATTCCGGCTGCCGTTTGCATAACATAAGGTACCAAATTATTCGGAATACCAATTGGTAATTCTCCTAATTTTGCAGATGGATGTGCTCCAATCGGATTAAAATACCTCAACAAAGAGATTTTTCGATTGTAAGCTTTAGCAAAATCGATCAAAATTTCCTCGCCCATTTGCTTTGTTTTGCCATAAACACTTTCAGGCATTTTCAATGGAGTATTTTCGTCAATTGGCATTTCATCCGCTTGTCCGTAAACTGTACAAGACGAACTGAAAATAAAATTAGAAAGTTCTCTTGTTTTAAATTCCTGAAGGATATTAATTAAAGAAAACAAATTATTCTCATAATAATCCACAGGTCTTTCCTGGCTTTCTCCAACTGCTTTATATGCTGCAAAATTGATACAACCCTCAATAGAATATGCATCAAAAACTTGGGTTAAAAGCTCCTTTCTTTTTAAATCAAAAGGATAAAAATCCGGTTTTTTACCCGTAATTTCCTCAATATTTTTTAAAATAAATTTTTCAGAATTGGATAAATCATCTACAATAACAACTTCAAAATTGTTATTCAAAAGTTCTACAACTGTATGAGAACCAATATATCCAAGACCTCCCGTTACGAGTATTGCCATTTTTAAATTATTTTTTAATCATTGTGTTTTCCTATTTCATTTATTTCTAAATCCTTTATTTCTCTAATTTTAAATTTATTTACAAAAGTTAAATAAACTATAGAAAATAGCAAATAAAACATTTGACCTCGAATAAAATATCCATATGGTTTAACGGTAAATAATAAACGAAAAACTATCAATAGGATAAATACTCCAAAAAATAAATTTATAGTTAAAATAGATTTTTTATGCTTTTCAATTAATAGAATAACTGTAAGAATACTTAATAAAAACAATGAAGTATTAACTATTACATGAAAATAATAAAAATCAGGATAATATTGAAATAGTAAAATAAATGAAAATAATACTAAATAAATGAATAAGAATATTGAAAATAGATATAACCATTTTTTGTTAAAAATTTTCTTATTCATTTTACCTTTACTTTATATCTACACCATAAATTCCAACACAGCATCCGTAATATACTTCAACTGCTCTTCATCCAACTCTGTATGCATTGGAAGAGAAATTACCTGATCCAAAAGCTTATCTGTATTCACAAAATCAGCATCGTTACTTTCCTGATAATATGCCTTTTGTTTTCTCAAAGCTACAGGATAATAAATCATTGCAGGGATTTCTTTTTCAGTTAAGAATTTTTGAAGATCGTTACGTTTTCCGTTCAAAATTCTCAATGTATATTGGTGAAATACGTGTGTAGAGTTTTCTGCTCTTTTCGGAGTTAAAATATTTTCGTTTCCGGCAAAAGCTTCATCATAATAATCAGCAGCTTTTCTTCTGGACTCATTGTAAGAATCAAGGTTAGGTAGTTTTTTTCTTAAAATTGCCGCTTGGATACTATCCAAACGAGAATTAACTCCAATTTCATCATGATAATATCTTTCGTACATTCCGTGGTTAACGATCCCTCTTAAACGGTGAGCCAAATCATCATTGTTAGTGCAAATTGCACCACCATCTCCGTAGCATCCAAGGTTTTTTGATGGAAAGAATGAAGTTGTTCCTACCGTAGACATTGTTCCGGCTTGTTTTACCGTTCCGTCTGAGAACGTAAATTCTGCACCAATTGCCTGTGCGTTGTCTTCAATGACATATAAATTATGCTCTTCAGCAATTTTTAAAATTTCCTCCATATTCGCACACTGTCCGAAAATATGTACAGGAATGATCGCTTTTGTTTTTGGAGTGATCGCTTTTCTGATCGCTTCTGTTGAAATCGTGAATGTATCGTAATCTACATCTACCAAAACAGATTTAAGTTTAAGCAAATGAATAACTTCCACAGTCGCTGCAAAAGTAAAATCAGCAGTGATTATTTCATCCCCTTCTTTCAGGTCTAAAGCCATCAATGCAATCTGTAAAGCATCTGTTCCATTTGCACAAGGAATCACATGATTTACTTCTAAATAAGACTCCAATTCATTCTGGAAAGACTTTACCTCAGGGCCATTGATAAAAGCCGCCGAATCCATTACATTTAAAACTGCATTATCTACATCATTCTTTATTTTGTAATACTGACTTTGTAAGTCAACCATCTGAATTCTTTTCATAAATAAATATTTGTGTAAAAATAAGGAATTTAAAATCCTGTCAAAAATTTTATTGATTTTGTTTTATCTTTATACAAAATAAATACATGAAAAAACTTTTACTCTTTTGTATCTTAACGGGTTACTCGGCCGTTTCTGCACAAACACAGCTTGTTTTTGTTTATTTTAATGATAAACCGAACAAGACTGCATTTTACGCCAATCCGTTATCAGAACTGTCCCAAAAGTCTCTCAACAGACGTGCAGCATTAGGAATTTCACTGAATGATCAGGATGCTCCGATTGAACCATCATACATTCAAAACATTCAAAATCTGGGATTTACTGTTACCGATTATTCAAAATGGCTGAATGGAGTTGCCGTAAATGCTACTCCTGCACAAATTATTACCCTTCAGTCTCAGCCTTACGTTGGCTCAGTGGAAAGTTTTGCAAGAAATTCGTCCGGTGTTCCCAAAACTACGAATGTAGATAAATGGGCAGATTTTAATTCCAATTATTCAACCAACAAAATATTAACAACTTTTGATTATGGTTCCGGCTCAGACCAAATTGATCAGATCAATCTAAGACAGCTTCACCTTGCAGGTTATACGGGAACGGGAGTTACCATTGCCGTGATCGATAGTGGTTTTCCGACAGTGAATACCGGTTCAGCCTATACAAGATTATGGACTAACAATCAGATAAAAGGCGGATATGATTTTGCTGCAAAAAGTACAGACATTTACAATCCTTCATTAAATGCACATGGAACTGTAGTTCTGGGAGCTATCGGAGGATTTATTCAAAATACATTTGTTGGCTCTGCTCCAGATGCAGATTTTTATTTATATCGAAGTGAAAATGCAACCGTTGAAATTCCCGAAGAGGAACTCTATTGGATCGAAGCTGCTGAGGAAGCCGACAGAAAAGGAGTTGATGTTATTACAACTTCGCTAGGTTATAATACTTTTGATGATTCGAGGTACAATTATACGTATGCCAATATGAACGGAACTACTTCTTTTATAGCAAGAGCTTCCGAAATTGCTGTTAATAAAGGAATTTTTCTTCTCGTAGCAGCAGGAAACTCGGGACAACAACCGTGGCATTATATCATAACGCCTGCTGATAATGCTAAAGTTTTTACAATTGGATCTGTTGATTCTGCAGGAGCTTCTTCTGGATTTTCATCTTATGGCCCCAATTCTGCTGGCATTGTAAAACCGGACGGAAGCACAAGAGGAAGCGGAGCTTTTACCGTTAATAATAATTCAACAACAGTAGTAACAGGAACTTCCATTGCAACGCCGATTGCTGCAGGTGGAGTCGCTTGTTTAGTCCAGGCATTTCCAACGATGAACAGAGATCTGATGAGAAATAAATTAAGACAAACCGCTTCCCTATCTCCAAGTCACACCGATCAAATGGGATTTGGAATTCTAAATTTTGGAAGTTTCTATAACGGAACATTAAATACTTCAGAAATGGTAAAACAAAAGCAGGTTGCCATTTTCCCAAACCCTGTGAAAAACATTCTGAATATTGCTACAGAAAATAATGTCTTATCTTTAGAAATCTATGATAATTTAGGAAGATTGATTACCAAAAATAACAATCAAAAATCTATTAAAGTTGAAGATTTTGCGAAAGGAACTTATTATCTGAAAATTCAGACAAAGGATAAGGTTTATTATGAGAAGTTTATAAAAGAATAAATGAAAAGCCTCTCGAATTGAGAGGATTTTTTGTTTACTGGTATTCATTGTTTTTGTCATTCCATAAGAATTTAGACTCTTATAAAAGTAGGCATAGATTCCACGCTCTACTGCGTTCCATTCTGAATGACAAACTTTATGTTTAAACTTAATATTCTTAACTTCTTAAAACAAACCTTAATGGTTCAAAATTCAATTTAAGCCGAATTCCTACTCGCATTAATATTTCCAAACAGAGAACGCGTCACCAGTTTTTCATAGGCTTCTTTATTACCTTCTCCTTTTTGGATTTTCATTAAAGCATATTGCTGAATACTCAATAACGGAAGAACAATTTTCTCTCGAATTTTCACTGATTTTCTTGACAAAGGATCTTCTTCCTGAAGCAACTTGAAGCCTGTTAATTCCAACATAATGTCTTTTGAAAGGTTGTATTCTTCAAAAAGAACATTCCAAAAAGCACCGAATTTTGGATTGCTTTTAATATAATAGGTTAATGGGAAATAAGACTTATTCATACTCATCATCGAGTTCAAAACTAAAGTTTTAAAGAAGTCCGAACCTTTATACAAATCTCTTACTTCTTCAAATCTACCCTGTTTCTTCATTTCCTCCATCGCAAAACCGAAACCGAAGAATCCAGGAACGTTTTGTTTTAATTGAGACCATGATCCAACAAACGGAATAGCTCTTAAATCTTCAAATTTCAACTCACTGTCTCCTCCACGTTTTGATGGACGGCTTCCGATATTGGTTTTACCGTAATATTCCAACGTACTCATTTCCTGCAAATACGGAACGAACATTGGATGAGCCTTTAGATCTGAATATTTCTTATAACTGATATCTGCCAGTTCAATGATCAGTTTTCTTTCTTTTTCGGTTAAATCCTTTTTAGAATTCTTGAAAACATCATTTTCAACTCCGGCTGTTAAAAGCTGTTCGAAATTATATTTTGCCTGTTCTTTATTCCCAAAAATACTTGTGATTGTCTGTCCTTGAATCGTTAATTCAATTTTATTATTCGCAATTGTATTTCCTTGAGAAGCATAGAAATCGTGGGTTTTTCCGCCACCTCTTGCGGGAGGTCCGCCTCTACCGTCGAAGAACACTACTTTGATTCCGCTTTCTTCGGAAAGTTTAGTTAAAATTTCTTTGGCTTTATAAATTTCCCAGTTGGCTTTTAAATATCCACCGTCTTTTGTTCCGTCAGAGAAACCAAGCATGATCGTTTGTTGATTCCCTCTTTTTTCCAGATGTTTTTTATAGATTGGATTTTGGTACAACTCACTCATCACATTTTCAGCATTAGCAAGACCTTCCATTGTCTCGAAAAGTGGAACAATATCCATGTTGATTTCTTCATCTTTATATCCGCAGACTTTGAAGAAAGCGTAGACATTCATTACATCTTTTACGGCATCAGAATTAGAAATAATATAGCGGTTCATTCCTCTAAATCCGTTGGCTTGCTGGATTCCTGTGATTTGAGAAACCGTCAGTAAAGTATCCTGAACAATTCCTTCAAAATCATCCGTATTTACTTTATCTGAAACTTGAATTAACTGATTGAATTTCTCATCATTCGTTGCTTCAATATTTCCAAAAACCTTAGCATGAACTTCATTAATTACCTGTTGATGAATTCTGCTATCTTGTCTAACATCCAACGTCGCAAAATGCGTCCCGAAGATCTTCACGCGATCTCTGAAATTCAACAAAAGCTCTAAAAATAAAGAATTATGATGTTCAACCAAGATTTTTTCGGCTTCATTGGCTCTTTTTAAAATATCTTCTGTTGTAATTTTTTCATTATTAAAAATTGCACCGTATAATTCGTCATTCAATTTCTGTAAAACCTCTGAAACCCCTCTGAAACTCAATCTTCTTCTGATAAATTTCAAGTGGCTGTAATACGATTTTAAAATAGCTGAACGAAGTTCTTCCGATACTCTTTTCGTAACATCTGCCGTCACAAAAGGATTACCGTCTCTGTCACCGCCCGGCCAGAAACCAAGCTGAATAATATCTTCGTGAAGGTGAAAATGACCGTTTCCAAAAGTATTTCTGATCTTTGTAAACAGCTCGCCAATCGTATCGTAATACACATATCTCAAATATGAAATAATACTCAACGCCTCATCAATCGGAGTTGGTTTTTCTTTATTAACAAAAGGCGTTTTTCCTAATTGTTGGAGTAAAGTATCGATATTTGTAACAGAATCGGTCGTAATTGCCGTTCTCAAATCCTGAATAATTCTCTGAACCGAACTTGGATAAAACTGTGTTGGATGCGCTGTAAAAACTACTTTTACGGTAAAATCTTTTAATTTCTCACGTACTTTTTCCAGTTTATGATCCAGAAGCGAACGTTCGAAAAGATTGGTTACCGTTCCGCTGTCACTTTCTGAATGCAGACTTGGGAAGGCAGCATCTTCGATACTGTCGAACAAAACGACCTGTCTTTCTATATATTGAATAATTTTGAAAAGGAGTTCAGTTTTCTGTTCCTCTGTCTGTAAATCTGTATGACTTTTAAAGAATTCTTCGACGATCTGTTCAGGTGTTTTTCCTGCTTCGTAGCCGTTCTTACTTTCTTCATACAAAAACGGAAGCAACATCCCGATATTCGTCATTTTATCATAAGGCAGGCTCATAAATAATGAATTGTAGATCTGGAATTTATTTTCAACGATCTGCCTGAATTTTTCTGCGCGTTGGTCGTGTATCATATAACAAATGTAGGGGATTTTGGTTTGAAATTAACCTATTTTCACTTTAAAAATAATTAATTTTAGCAATAATTCATAGCTAATTTAATCATTAAAAAATCTAATTTTGTAATAATCATGAAGAAATTTTTAATCATTATTTTATTCTTTTTATCTCAAATTTTTCACACACAAAAATGCAATTGTGAAAATCATCCTGAATTAAAAAAAATCATTTCATGTAAACCTCAGATTTTTAAAAATAATGCTAAAGTTTTCTGGCAATACAATTGTAATTCTTCATGGTTGATCTTTCAAAATAAACATAGTAAGAAAAAACTTTTCAGCCTTGAAAAAGATTTAATAAGTCTTACTAATAGACTAGGTTATAGTAATATTGAAGAATACAAACACTCTTTTCTAGTTGAATACAGAGTTATTTCGGGTTGCTGCCAATCTCCAGAATATATTCTACACAATAAAAACAACGGCAATGTCATTAAAAAGCTTGGAACCATACTATATAAAGGTCAAGCCAATCACAAAATACCGTTCATACTAACTTTAAAAAGCCTTACTTGCATTTTTTATACAGATTTAAATACCAATAAGATTAATTACTTTTATTTAAAAAAAGGAATGCTAGAAAAAATAATGTTACAAAATAATTATCTTTCTACAGACAATATTTTTGATAAAATAGAAATGCAAAATAATATCATTGTATTATATTACGAAACTTTCAATAAAAAGAAGCATCGTCAAAGAAAGACAATAAAAATAGATCTTAAAAAAATTCATTAATCAGCTTACAGAAGTTCTAAAAATATTTTTCTATAATAATTCAAGTCTATAATAATTTTGAACACAACACTTTAATGATTAATTTTACAAATCACAGAAATTAATCCAATGAAAAAAATATTCATATTCCTTGTAATAGCTTTTGTTTTTACAGCCTGTGGTGACGATTGCTATAATGCTCCTCAGCCGATAGCTTTTGAATTCGTTAATGCTGATGGTGAAAATCTGATCACGAATGGAACTCTTAACCCTTTTTCAATCAGTGACGAAAATCACATCGGTGTACAATTGACCAAAACATCTGATGATAGGGTCATTTTAGAAAATGTGGGAGCTTATAATGGTACAAAAAATTATACTTTTTATTCTAATCTTAAAGTTTTTGATTTTTCAATACAATCGTCTGAATTTAAAGGAGGTTGTGATGGTTACCAGATCAATAAATTAACGTTTAAAGGCGTCGGAATTGATGTAACAGATGAAAAAGGATACTATAAAATTGTTTTGGAATAAAAATAGCTAATAGTAAAATTGTCTCTGAGCATGGATAAAATCCCATCCAGGAAAATAATAAGCATGAAAATTATTTTAATCATTTCTTTTCTAATACCGGGTTTATTCCTTTCCCAAAAAACGGTTTCCGAGGATTACAAAAAAATCCCCGAAATCCTTGACAGCACTGCATTCCTCTACCCTTTTATCAAACCCGATACAAAATATCAATATTGGTCGGTTCTCCGCAACATTGAAGATCCTGATCCTGATAAATCTATCATTTACGAAAGTCAAATGCCCGATTTTATGACGCTCAATGATCCGGCTCCGGAGAGAGGTTTCTTTCAGCAATGCTCGACAAGCGATTGCTTTTCCTATATTTTAGCCTGTAAAAATGGCAAGACAGAATATTTTAATAATGAACAACAATTGAGAAATTTCATCGGATTTGTTGACAATTTACCGGAAGCGATTTTGATTGCAGAAACGTATGGTTTTAAAGTTGATACAAGTAACAGATTAGGAAGTTCTTATAAAATTGATGATCAATATATTTCGATGTATATTTCAAAACTGAAGAATGGTAATCAAAAAGAGTTTTTTTTAGTTAAAATCAATAGAAAAAGCGGGAAATTGGAGGCTAAAAGTAATGGGTCTTACTAATTTAGACTGTATTTGTCATTCTGACGAAGGAAGAATCTAACTATGCTTTAATTTGAACCATTAAGGTTGAATTAAGTAGTTAAGAAAATTAAGTTGAGATTCTTCACTTCGCTTTGCTCCGTTCTGAATGACAGTGCCATGTTATTGATTACATGCTATTAATTAATAAACACATCAAATTTCAATAGTTTTAATTAAATATAATCATAAGAATTTTAAAACTTC
This sequence comes from Chryseobacterium glaciei, assembly GCF_001648155.1. Classification (NCBI taxonomy): domain Bacteria; kingdom Pseudomonadati; phylum Bacteroidota; class Flavobacteriia; order Flavobacteriales; family Weeksellaceae; genus Chryseobacterium; species Chryseobacterium glaciei. The sequence goes on from NZ_CP015199.1 coordinate 246,923, forward strand.
CTTAACTCAATTTTCACTTTGCATTGCGTAAATTTGGGTTAAATAAATTTAAGAACAATGCTTAATTTCGAGTTTAAAAATCCAACAAAAATACTTTTCGGGAAAGGTGAAATCGCTAAGATTTCAAAAGAAATTCCTCAAGACGCTAAAATATTAATGATCTACGGTGGCGGAAGCATCAAAAGTAACGGCATTTACGATCAGGTACAAGAAGCTTTAAAAGGTTATGATGTGCATGAATTCGGTGGAGTTCCTGCCAATCCTGAATATGAAGTTTTAATTGAAGCTTTACAAGTTATTAAAGAAAAAAATATCACTTATCTTCTGGCTGTCGGTGGTGGTTCTGTAATTGACGGAACTAAATTCCTTTCTGCAGCAGCAAATTATGAAGGTGAACCTTGGGAAATCCTTAAAAAATCGGTAAGAACTTTTGAAGGTGAAGGAATGCCTTTCGGTTCTATCTTAACATTGCCAGCAACGGGTTCTGAAATGAACTCAGGATACGTGATCTCAAGAAGAGAAACAAACGAAAAATTGTCTTCAGGAGGTCCCGGACTTTTCCCTGAATTTTCTGTTTTAGATCCGGAAGTCGTAAGATCAATTCCAAAAAGACAAATCGTTAATGGATTGACAGATGCTTACACCCATGTTTTGGAACAATACATGACGGCTCCTTCTTCTGCTGATTTACAGGAAAGAATTGCAGAAAGTATCCTTATCAGCTTACAGGAAACAGCTCCAAAAGTTTTGGCTGATGATTTCAATTATGAAGCAGCTGGAAACTTTATGTGGTGTTGTACAATGGCTTTGAACGGATTGATCCAAAAAGGAGTTATTACAGACTGGGCAGTTCATGCGATGGGACACGAATTAACAGCCTATTACGGAATTGATCACGCAAGAACATTGGCTGTGATCGCACCATCTCATTACCGTTATAATTTTGAGTCCAAAAAAGGAAAATTAGCTCAATATGCAGAAAGAGTTTGGGGAATCAAAGACGGAACTGTTGAAGAAAAAGCTGAATTAGGAATTAAAAAAATGGAAGAATTCTTCCACAGTCTTGATATTAAAACTAAACTTTCAGAATATACAGAAGACTATAAAGGAACCGCAGAAAGAGTGGAAAAAGCCTTTACAGAAAGGAATTGGGTAGGTTTAGGTGAACACAAAAAACTGACTCCTCAGGATGCCTACAAAATTGTAGAAATGAGTTATTAATAAAGCTGGAAGCTGGGAGTTTGAAGAAAGGAAGAGTTTAAGTCTTCCAGCTTCTGACTTCCAGCTCCCAATTAAAATTCATTTATTTACAAACATTCGTTTAAAAAACCTTAATTTCATTATAAATATTTCAAATTTATTTATATTTTAGCATATTCTTAAATTTGTGATAATGAAAAAACAGCTACTTTTATTTGCCTTTTCCGCTTTGGCGCTTACTTCGCTTACTTCTTGTGAAGATGATGACGTTCAAGCTTACGACTTAGACACCCTGCAAGGTGAATGGAAAGTCAGTAAAAAAGAGATCATTTCAGGGAAAGACGGTAAAACTGTACTTAATACTGACATTCCTGCAGGATGTGAATTAAAAAATGTGACTTCGTTCAGTACTGATTATTCCACATCGTATACTTATTATGGTGGTGTAGGAGCTAATTGCCAGATCAGTGCGCAAGAGCAGGGTAAATATACATATGACGCAGAAGCTAAGGATATGGTGATAACGTATGACGACAATATTAAAGTAAAATATAAAGTAATCATCCTTTCAAGCTCGGAACTGAAACTAATGGATGTTCCTGGTGGTGGAGATTATAACGGAGATACAATCAACGATCTTTATTATACTACTTTTAAAAGATAAAACAAAAACTCTCGATTTTATCGGGAGTTTTTTATTAGAAAGAATTTTAATTAACTAAAAATTATTAAAAAATGAAGAAGATGTTATCAGCATTATTATTGCTGACCTTTGCCCTTTTCTTTTCACAGGAAAAAAAGCCGATGTATTGGCAGGACATTCAAAATTTCAAAAAATTAGATCAGGAAAATGCACCTGCTAAAGATGCTATTCTTTTAGTCGGAAGTTCATCTTTCACAAAATGGACTGATGTTGCCAATTATTTTCCCGATAAAACGATCATCAACAGAGGATTTGGAGGATCAAGATTAACGGATCTTAATTATTATGCTAATGATTTGCTTTCTCCTTATCAGCCAAAACAAATTATTGTTTACTGTGGTGAAAATGATTTTGCAGACAATCATAAATTAAAAGCGAAAAAAGTTGTTAACCGATACAAAACGTTCTACAAAAAGATTCGAGAGAAATTCCCGAATATTGAAGTTGATTATATCTCCATAAAATACTCGCCAAGCAGAGAAAGTCTTTGGCCTCAAATGAAGGAAGCCAACAAAAAAATTGCAGCTTTTATGAAGAAGGAACCAAATGCAGAATTCATTGATATCACAAAAGCAATGGAAGACGCCAACGGAAATGTAAGGAAAGAGCTTTTTGTAGAAGATATGCTTCACATGACTCCGGAAGGCTATCAGATCTGGACGAAGGTGATGAATCCTTATATGAAATAATTTTCAACCATGATAAAAAAACGACTAACCATTTTAATTCCTATTTTCATTTGTTCTTTGATGTTTGCTCAGAAAGACACCAAAAAGGAAGTACTGAAGGAACTTTCAGAAAAAGCTTGTCAATGTACAGATTCAATCAGATTACTTAATCGGAATAAAAAAGATATCCTGAAAGATGTGCATGACTGTATCGACAAATATACAGGAGCATTACAAATTTCTACTCTTCTTTCAGGTGCAGAAGATTTAGCAAAGACCGCTCCGGAAGTAAACGGAAAAAAACAAATAAATCTAAATTTCAATACGAGCAAAGACTCTAAGCAATATATAGATAGCTACAATGATATTGAACGATATCTGATGAATAACTGCCAAAGTGTTAAAAATATTGCCACAACTTCTGAAACTAATGATGAAGGATTTTCTAAAGATAATGAGGCTATGGATTTTTACCATAATGGACGAGCGCTAACAGAAAAAAAGGATTGGAAAGGAGCTATTGAGAACTATGAAAAAGCAGTCAAAAAAGATCCTGAATTCGTTTATGCTTGGGATGCTCTAGGAATCAATTATAGAAGAAATGAGGAATTTGATAAAGCAATTTCGGCATATGAAAAATCGCTGAAACTAAATCCAAAAGGGAAAATGGCTTTACAGAATATCCCTGTGGTATATATTTATAAAAAAGAATTCCAAAAAGCAATTGATTCTTATATGAAATTGGACAAGGTATATCCCGGAGATCCGGAAGTTTATTACGGGATTGGAAATGTATATTTTAACGCATTGAAAGATGATGAAAAAGGACTAGACTACATCTGCAAAGCTTATAAAATTTATAGTAATCAAAAATCTCCTTACCGATCTGATGCAGAAGCTATGATTGCTTCTATTCATAAAAGCATGAAAGAAAAAGGTAAAACTGAAAAGTTTAAAGAAATACTGAAGAACAATAATATTAGTACTGAATAAAACAAGAGCTCTCAAATAGAGGGCTTTTTCTATTTTAAACAATCAAGAAAATATTTTGAAGCAATAGAAAATTTTTCATTTCTTTGTGAACTTTAAAAAAATTAAACTAACCATGAAGAAAATCTTATTTCTAGCTGTTTCGGCGGCTTTTGTATTCAGCTCGTGTAGTAACAATGATGATGATGACAACTCAGTAAATATTGTCGGAGTATGGAAACCATCAAAAACTTTAAAAATTTCAGGAAGTAATGGGAATCTAATTTCTACTGAAAATTCTTCTACCTGTAACAAAAAAAGTACTTATGATTTTAATGCAAACAATCAATTAACGAGTCATATTTTTGAAGATGATTCAAATACCTGTACAGATTTCGGATCACAGACAACGCCCTATTCTTATGACATGAACAACAAGAAGATTGTTATTGATGGTGATACTTATGACGTAGCAAAGCATACTTCAAACGAAATTCAAATTGTTGTGGATTACGGACAATTTAATAGTGATAATATTGAAGATCACATGATACTTGTTCTTACAAAATAACAAAAGCTCCCGATTTGGGAGCTTTTTTGTTTATTTCTTTCTTTTAGATTTTGAGATCGCTTTTTGTTGCGCTCTGTTGGCTCCAAATTTCTTAGGTTCTTTTCTTTTTGTTGGTCCGCCCCAGTTTTCTTTTTTGTTTTTATCCTTTTTCTCATGGAAAGCTCCTCCTCCATCATACAGCTTTGCATTTGCGGGATTTTTCATTAGAATTACATCTTCTTCTGAAATGATCTTTTTAGGATTAATTTTAACTCCTTCAGGGAAATCAACGAATTTTAATTCTCTGTCCATCAATAATTCAATGTCTAGCACAGGACGCTCTTCTTTTTTAGCAACAAAAGAAATAGCTTTACCGTCCTTGTCTGCTCTACCCGTTCTACCAATTCTATGAATATATTGTTCAGGAACTTCTGGAATTTCAAAGTTAATTACGTGAGTAATATTTGAAATATCCAAACCTCTCGCCATAACGTCAGTCGTGATCAAACCTCTGATTTCTTCATTTTCAAAGCGTTTCATCGCCTTCAATCTGTAGTTTTGAGATTTGTTTGAGTGAATTACATCAAACTGTTCAGGGAAAAGCTCATCAATTTTAGTAAATAATAAATCTGAATGCTTTTTATTATTAGCAAAAATCAAAACCTTAGACATATCTGCGTCTGATTTCAATAAATGTTCCAACAAATTGATCTTCGTATTAAAGTTTTCAACTTTATAGGCAGTCTGTTCAATTTTTTCAAGTGGAGTTCCGGATTTTGCTAATGAAATCTCGATTGGACCAGCAAAATACTGAGCCAGCATTTCATCCACAGCATCTGTCATGGTTGCAGAGAAAAGGATGTTTTGTCTCTTGTCTCTCATCATTTCGAAAATATGCGTCAACTGTGGTCTGAAACCTAAGTTAAGCATTTCATCAAACTCATCAATGATCAGTTTCTGAACTTCTTTAAGAGAAATAGCATTATCAATCGCTAAATCCATGATTCTTCCTGGCGTTCCAACTAAAATATCACAGCCATTGTTAAATAAAAGCTTCTGCGTATTGATATTTTTTCCACCGTAAATTCCGATAACTCTTGCAGTAATATTTTCCGTTAATTTTTCAACAATTTCAGTTACCTGAACCACTAATTCTCTTGTAGGAACTAAAACAACAACCGTTGGATTTCCAGTTTTGTTATATTTCCAAGTTTTAAGAACAGGCAGCAGATAAGCTAATGTTTTTCCGGTACCTGTTTGTGCAATTCCCATCACGTCTCTTCCGGAAAGTATAGGTCCTATACTCTTTTCCTGAATAGGCGTTGGTTCAAACAATTCCAGGTCTGCTAAAACATCTAGAACTTTAACCGGTAAATCAAAATCTGCAAAAGTTATTTTATCCATTTTGCAAAGATAGGCAATTAATTTATTTATGTATTAGAATGGGAGTCGGAAGATGGAGGTAGGAAGTTTAAAGCTTAATGTTAAAAATTTACATATTTACTAACTTCCATCTTCATGCTTCTAGCTTCAAGCCAAAAACTACTAAAGCTTAATACTTTTACTGATCACTTTAATATCATCATCCTTCCAGATGCTTGTTGTAATAATTACGTTTCCTTTCTTTTTGGGATCTTTTTTGATGGGGAATTTTTCGTCTTCCCATTGCGAACAATGTGTAGAAATAGGTGACACCAAGGGTTTCCAAACATTTTTGCTTAAAGTATAGACATATAATGGATGCCAGCAGCTTGTACACCAATTCGGGTAAAATCCGATGTCGTCTTTTCCGTCATTATTTAAATCTTTAAGATTGTATAAAGTTCCGTCCTTGGAGGGTGAAATGGTAAATGATTTTATCTTTTTATCACTAAAATAAATGATAGTTTCGCATTTTCCGTCGCACTCATCACTGCAGTCGCTGACTTTGGTGTAGGCATATTCTTTTGTTCCGTTTCCGTCGTAATCGCCTAAAACTCCCTCGCTCTTTTGGGAGAAAACTAAGGAACTGCAAAATGTAAGAGCGAATAGGATTACTGTTTTCATGATTAGTTTTTAATTTTTTCTATCATTCTGAACGAAACGAATGTGTATTGAAGAATCTATTTTGAGATTGCTTCGTCACTTCGTTCCTCGCAATGACAAAATTGTGTTTTATTTTCGAGTTATTCTCAATAAAATAATAATCACTAACAATATTGAAAAAATAAATCCAAGCAAAGCCACCAATGATATCTCCCCAATTCTTGGTCCGGATTCTGAAACAAAAACAATGGCTGTTGCAATAATATTAGCTCCTAAAATCATGGCTAAAATCAAATTAACAATACTAGATTTGATGATTTGATTGGTCTTTTCAATATTCTTAATTTCACTTGAAACAGTGAATTTATTTTCATCTAATTTTTGAAGAACAGAACGAAGTTCTTTCGGAATTTCATCGATATTATCTGTGAAATTCATCATTTTATCCATTCCATTTTTGAGGATGGTTTTTGGACTGATCTTTTTGGTGAGAATTTTTTTGGTGTATGGGTTAAGACTTTTAACGATATCAAGATCAGGGTTAATGGTTCGTCCTACCCCTTCAATCAAGCCAATTCCTTTGAATAAAAGATAGAAATAATCCGGCATGTAAAGACGGTTATCTTTTAAGACGTCTTTCATTTTATTAATGATCGCCTGTGGATCGATTTCCTTTAAAGAAGTACTGTGAACGAAATTCAGAATATCATCTACATCATTTTCAAATCTCCTTTCATCGGGGATCTCATAGCTTATCGCCATCTTTTTTAGAGATCTTACGATTTTGTGAGCATTTTTTGCGACGAAGCTTACAATTAAACTTTCAAGGATTTCTTTATCGTTTGGTTGAATTTTTCCTACGGCGCCAAAATCAATGAAAACAACTTTACCGTCTTTTTTAACTAAAATATTTCCTGCGTGAGGATCAGCATGGAAAAATCCATAATCCAGGATTTGAGATACAAATAATCGTAAACCAACTTCAGATACTTTTACAGGATCTATATTATTGGCTAAAAGTCCGGCTTTATCGGTTACTTTTATTCCGTCAATAAATTCCATACAAAGAACGTTGTTGTTGCAAAATTCTTCGTAGATCTTCGGAACGTATGTTTCTTTATTATTTTTAAAGTTTCGGGCAAATTGTAGAATATTATTCTTTTCATTAATTAAAGAAACTTCTTCTAATAATGATCTTTCAAATGTTGAGATTGCCTGTTTCAAATTCAGTTTTTCTCCTATTTCAGAGTAAGATGAAATTAGTTTTTCGAGATCTTTAATTAACAGGAGATCATCTTCGATAACGGTTTGAACATCGGCTTTTTTTATTTTTAAAATAACTTCATCACCATTCAATAAAGTTGCTTTGTAAACCTGTGCGATTGAAGCTGTTGCCAAAGGATGTTTCTGAACTTCAAGAAAATGATCATTAACCGAAATATTAAACTCATTTTCAAGAATTTCATGTACATTCATTTCGACTGTATCCACCTTGTCCTGTAGTTTTTGAAGTTCCTGCACCAATTCCGGCGGAAGAAGGTCCTCCCTGTTGCTGAACGTTTGTCCAAGCTTCACAAAGGTGGGGCCAAGTTCTTCCAAAACGAGTCTTATCCTTTCATACACTGTCCCTTTTGAAATGATCTCGTCTGAATTTGAGGAATCTTCTTCCTGCTTGTTGTTCCCGTTCATTCTTGCGAGCATATCTTTAAATCCATATTTACTTAATACGGAAATTAATCTCGCGGATCTCTTAAACTTTCTTTGTTGCTTGTCGAACATAATCTATTTTCAATAAAAAATGGAGTTGCAAAGTAACTCCAAAAATTATTCCTATTCTGTATTTTTATAGGTCTTTATGAATATTGTATAAGTCATCTGCGGTTTTACTATTACCAATGCCAATTTTGAATTTGCAAAAAGCTACTATTAAACTTTTTAATGAAGTATTTACAATTTTAGAATTTATATTTTCATTTTTTGATTTAATACCATACAATAATTATGATTAACACAAAAAAATACATAAACCACAACACATACACTAAACAAAAACTTGAAAATTCATTAAATTAAAACAAACATAAATTAAAAATATTAGTTTGTTGATATCTAAGCTTTAATTCTATGAATAAATTCAATTAAATACAATAATTTAACTTAAAAAGACCATTGTTCAGACTTTTATTCACACGTAAATTCTTTAACAATTTTTAAAAAATATATTTATCTTCGCAGCAGATTTTAACAAAAACAAAGCGTAAGCTATCATTCAGGCTAGAGAAAACTGCGAATATTCTTAACAACCCTAAAATGATAGACTTACGCTCGTGCTCTATACTGGGCGTGGGCTGTAGGTCATATCTGGTTGTTGGGTTCTTCGCAGTACCTCTCTAGCGGATTGATCTCAGTTCCACGCCTTTTGTTTTTATGAATTAATTTCCAACCTATCAGTAAAAAAATGCATCCCTATATAATAAGACATAGTTTGTCGTGTCCTGAGGATTAATTTTGAAAGTAGATAATAAAAAAGTAAAGTAAGGAAATCCACATTTTCCGGAACATAACAGTTTATAAATTTGAACACAATAAAAAAGCTAATGCTTATGAAAAAAAACTATTCGGGCGCACTTCTGGTATGCGCATTATTTAATTTTTCGGCTCAGGAAGTAGTCTGGCAGAAAGATATTAAATCCAATACACAGGATTTTCTGAGTGGGGTCACCACAACCATTGATCAGCAGTATTTGATTACAGGAAGCAGTATTCAAGCTTCTAAACTCTCTACTGGAAACAGTCAGAACAACGGCTATGACCTCCATTTAGTAAAACTTAACCAACAAGGTGAAGAAGTTTGGAAAAAGTTCTTTGTTGGAAATAATCATGATTTCTTATCTGCAACTGTCGGAACTCAAGATGGTGGATTTTTACTAGCATCAACCTCATATTCAGGCAAAAGTCTGGATAAGAAAGATGATTCTAAAGGAGGAAGTGACATCTGGTTGATTCGTTTAAACGAATTTGGGGACGAACTGTGGCAAAAAACTATTGGATCAAATGCAGATGAAGAAGCAAGATCGGTTATTCAGACTACTGATCTGGGATTCTTTGTTGCTGGAAACGTTCAGAACTCAGCAAAAGGTTACGGTTCTAAAGATGTTTTGATCATAAAACTAGACAAAAACGGAAAAGAACTGTCACAATCTGTATTTGGAGGACGTGGATCAGACGAGGTTGAAAAGATGATTCCAACCCGAGACGGAGGTGCCTTGTTAGGGATCTATTCCAGAAGTAATGCTGGGGGTTCAAAGAAAACAGAAAACTTCGGAGAAGGAGATTATTGGATTATCAAACTTAACAAGGACGGAAAGATTGAATGGGAAAAGAACTTCGGAGGAAAAGGTGACGATCATTTAAGAACACTAGCTTTAACATCGGAAGGATTTTTAATTGGTGGAGAATCCAGATCTGAGAGATCAGGAAATAAAACCGTTGGAATTGAAGAAGGAACCGATGTCTGGCTGATTTCGTTGAATGAAAAAGGAGATGAAATCTGGCAGAAATCCTTCAATTTCAAAAACAGAGATGTTTTGATGGGAATGAGTGTGATTAACAGGGAGTCGGAAGATGGAAGCGGGAAGTCTACAAAAGGAGTGCTGATCGGCGGATATACTCAAGCTGAGGGAAGAATTGAAAGTGATGATGAGAAATTTTGGATGCTTTATTTAGATGAAAACGGTAATGAACAGTGGAGAAAGCATGTAAAAGGAGAATCCAGTAAGAAAGAGGAAAGATTGTCTGATATAAAATTAAACCTTGATGGTTCAATCATTTTAGCAGGAACAAGTGCAGAGGAACTTGGAAAAGAAAACTGGAAGATTGTAAAACTTGGAGATAAACAGATCGATCAGCTGATTGTAAAACAAGATATTAAGATTTATCCGAATCCGGTTTCAGATTATGCTTATGTAGAAATTGGGTTTGAGGGTTTGAGAGAGGGAGCGTTTGAGGCGGAGATCAACCTTTATGACATGAGTGGGCGTCAATTGCAAAGTTTGAAAACTAAGAATAAAGTGACGAAGATTAATACTCAGAGTTTGATTCAGGGAGCTTATCTGGTGACTGTAAAAACCAATACGAATAAAACGGCTAACGCTAAATTAATAAAGAAATAAACACAACTTATGAAGAAAATATTTTTACTGGTGATATGCATGTTAAGTTATCATGTGTATTACAGTCAGGCACAGAGCCAAAATGCAGGAGTTACGCAGCCAGTTCCTACAGCTTCTTCGCTGGCAGCATATAACAATAGTCCTGTTTCTATACAGACAGGAATTCCGAATATTTCCTATCCTTTAATGAACGTTCCTACCAACAATAAGTTGGTGAATGTCAGCTTAGGTTTGAACTATCATGCAGGTAATACTTCCGGAGACCAATGGGTAGGTAACGTAGGAAAAGGCTGGTCGTTGTTGGGTCCGGGAGTAATCTCCAGAGAAGTTATGGCTGAGTTTGATGAAAAATATGATGACGCAAGCGCTTTTGGATATAAAAAAAATGTATTTAAAGATCTGTATAATTTCAGTACTCCGGAAGAGTCAGGTAAATTTAGAATTATAAGAGATACATTGAATAATACATTCCAGGTTGTAAAGTTGACCAATTATTCATCAAAAGTTGAGTATTTCAGAAACAGTAATACAGCAACATTAATCACGGATTCTTTTATGGTAACCAGTAATACAGGAATCAAGTACAAATTTCAAAAATACGATACTTCAAGAATGCTTGTTACAGGCGGCTTTAACCCTGCTCATGGATATTTAATGGGTAGAAAGCTCTACAGAAGCGCATTTTATCTTACCTCCATACTGGATGAAAATGATCAGGAACTGGTAAAATATAATTATCTGAAAGAAACAAAATATGTTTTGGGGCATGAAGCTGATCAACGGATAGAATCTGAAAATCACAGACTTTCGAGTATTGAAATAAAAGACCACGGTATTATAGAAATTAATTATTCTAAAAATGAAACATTAGATAAGAAAAATGATATATTCGGTATCGACAATATTATTTTAAAAACTCCAAATAATCTTTTTGTAAAGAAATACAAACTTGAATATTCAGCTCCGCTTATGCTTAGAATGTTGAATTCTTTCAGTCAGGTTGATGCCAACGAAAATACTATTGAAAAATATCAGTTCAGTTATAAAGATGTAGCCAGTCCTTATCTGGAAAACGGCAGTGGTTTTGTGACCAATGTTTTAGATAAAGTTTTGCTTCCATCCGGAGGATCTATTGAATATAATTTTGATATGGTACCGTATTATTACTATGATGTTATCAAAACAATTCCTGCCCCTCTAATGCCATATGGAGCAACATCTTTTGAGAAAGCAAATAATGCCGGTAAAAAGTATTTTTTCACAATAACAACAGAAAAAGAAATCATAATAGACGCTACAGATACCGCTGCATTATCTGGTTATACCTGGGGGATTAATTTTTACAAAAAAGTTGGTACTACTTTTCAACTATTACCAGCATTTTCTATGGGTGTAGTAGCAGGAATTACTCCCAATCCTGATGATAATCTGGTACAGACCAGAATATTTTCAACAGGAGAATATTATGCAGAATTATCTTGTGAATGGAACGTCAGCTTAATGGCTCCGATAGTTATTAATGCCTATCATAAAGTTGGAGAACCTACAGAAGAGCATATTAAGACAGCTTCAACCACAGGAGTTCCCCGTATTAAGAATATTAAGTATTTTGATTTGCCTGCTTCTAATATCAATTCATCCTCTACCCCTTCAAAAATTGAAGAATATGAGTATAATTTCTTTGATATTCCTATAGAATCCAGCGGATATTACGTAGATGGAGGTGCATTGAATGACGGAATGACCGCAGCAGCCCCGAGTATGATCTACAAAAATGTAAGGGTTTCTCAGGGTAATAATACAGGGTATACCAAATATTATTTTAAAACGCCAGGAGATTATCCTCCCATTATTGTTCAAAACGAACAATTCTGGCCTAATTATAATATTACAAGAGGAGGTTTACTGGAAAAAACTGAGGTTTATAATGCATTAAATCAAAAACAATCTGAGAGCGTTTTCGATTATACGATTCAGGATTTTGACGGTCCGGAATATTCTCTGCCAGGAGGATCTTTCAGAGTAAAAACAGTCTGGGCTAAAGAAGAAAAAGTAACCTCTAGGAATTATCTTGATTCGGGAGTTGCAGAAACCAAAAAAGAGGTGGTTAAAAATTCTAATAACTATGGTACCCATTTAGAAAGAATAACATCCTTTGACGGAACTATTCAGGAAACAACGTATCAATACGCTTTGGATAAAAATAATCAGAAACTTATTACTGCCAATATTATAGGCATCCCTTTGGAAACAACATCAATAGTTAAGAAAAATATTTCTGATGCAGGAAAATTAGTTTCCAGAGCAGAAACAAAGTATGAAAACACTGCCAATAAATTTCCCAGTTCTGCTATCTCTTATGATACACAAAACACAATTTCTGAAGAAGTTACCTTCAACAGATATGACAGTAAAGGAAATTTAGAACAATATACCACAAAAGAAGGTATTCCTGTTTCCGTAGTCTGGGGATATAATAAAACACAGCCTATCGTAAAAATAGAGGGCGCGACTTATGATCAAATATCCTCTTATCTCTCAGATATTGTTTCTAAATCTGATGCAGACGTTGATGCAGGTTCAGAACAAGCTCTGCAGAATGCTTTGGATCTTTTCAGAAATAATACCAATCTTGGGAATTATCAGATTACCACCTATGTGTATGATCCTCTGATCGGAATGAAAAGCATGACACCTCCTTCGGGAATCCGTGAGCTGTATAAGTATGATAATGCCAACAGGCTGGATCAGATTGTTGACGAGAACGGAAAAGTCTTAAAAAAATACAAATACAACTACAAACATTAATTCATGAGTAATAAGTAATGGGCAATGAGTAATTATTTTATGCTTCGCCTATTCTTTACAATTTAACGATCATCAATTATGAAAAAAATATTTTTATTCAACATAGTATTGTTTGTAGCAGGATTATCTTATGCACAGACAAGCACCGAAAACTATATACAGACAACGAACTGCCTTGATGCAGACTGTATCAAAAAAGCAGAAACCGTACAATATTTTGATTATCTGGGAAGACCTAAACAGATCGTCAGCGTAAAATCTTCGCCTACAGGAAAAGATATTGTATCTCATGTAGAATATGATGTGCTGGGAAGACAGACCAAAAGTTATCTTCCTGTTCCGCAAGCAGGAACTCAGAATGGAGAAATCTACACCTCTCCACTCTCTAACGCTCCCACTCATTATGGTGGAGAAAAGATCTACACAGAAAAGATACTTGAAAACTCTCCGCTGGAAAGGATTTTGCAGCAAAAACAGGTCGGAAATGCATGGGCAGATAAACCCGTAAATTTTGGATATGACCTTAACACCGCAGCCGATCATGTAAAAAAATATGATCCCACAACCAACTGGAATTCTACAGAGAAAATATATACTCAGGAACTTCCCCCTGCTTCGGAATATCCGGCAGGACAATTGGTGAAAAATACCGTTACCGATGAAGATGGAAATTCAACCATAGAATTTAAAGAAGGTTCGGGACAAACTGTATTAATACGAAAAGCTGTAAGCACTTCTCAAAATGCAGATACTTATTATGTGTATAATGAGTATAAGCAGCTGGCTTTCGTAATTCCGCCATTGGCTTCTGCTTTAGCGTCTGTTTCGGCTACAGCTATGGATAATCTTTGTTACCAATACAGATATGACAGTAAAAGCAGGCTCGTAGAAAAGAAACTGCCCGGAAAAGGATGGGAATATCTAGTGTATGATAAACAAAACAGATTGGTGCTGTCTCAGGATGCCAATTTAAGATCTGTCATCAACAATTTTGCCCAAAAAGGTTGGACGTTCATCAAATACGATTCTTTCGGGAGAGTAGTTTACACAGGATTCTTTGCCAATACTGCAACAAGAATAGCAATGCAGACCGCTATTAATAATATGGTATCCAATGCAGGAAACAACGAGCAGAGAGATAATAACACACCTATTATACAGGATAGTGAAAATATTTATTATACCAAAAATGCATTTCCTACAGGAAGCATGACTATTTTATCTGTTAATTATTATGATACCTATCCATCACTTCCTTCGGAGGTGAGCATTCCGTCTGCCGTTATCGGCCAGCAGGTATTGAAACAGCCTGGACAAAGCACAACGGGTAAAAATACCAGAACATTACCATTGGCTTCGTATGTGAGAAATGTGGAAGACAAAGCATGGACAAAAAGCTACACTTATTACGATGAAAAAGGAAGAGCTATCGGCTCTTATGCTCTTAATCATTTAGGAGGGTATACCAAAACAGAATCTGAGCTTGATTTTGCAGGACTTGCAAAGCAAACTAAAGTATATCACAAAAGATTAAATACCGATACTGAAAAAGTAATTATCCAAACCTATACTTATGACAGCCAAAACAGATTATTGGTTCAGAAACATAAGGTTGACAATAATACGGAAGAGATTTTAGCTCAAAATGAGTATAATGAACTTTCGCAGTTAAAAAATAAGAAAGTCGGCGGTACAAATACCGCAACTCCACTTCAAAGTATTGATTATGTCTATAATATCCGAGGATGGCTCACCAAGATCAATGATCCTGCTGATCTCAATGGGAAACTGTTCGGGTATGAAATGAGATATAATAATCCTGTGAATCCTAATATTGCATCGGGAAAATTCAACGGAAATATTACAGAAGTTGATTGGAAAAACGCTTCCGAAGATGTATTAAAAAGATACGATTATTCTTATGATAATCTCAACAGATTGCAGGATGCTGTTTATTCTGAGCCCAACTCTACGACTCCGTTTAATAATAATTTTAACGAAAGCCTAACGTATGATCTGAACGGAAATATTTCTACTTTAAAAAGAAATGCCTTCCCAATTTCAGGAAACACGTCAACATTGGTAGATGATCTTATTTACGAATACACAGGAAACCGCTTAACAAAAGTGCGTGAAACCGCTTTGAATAACACAGGCTACGAAGGAGGAAACAACGTAATAGCTTATGACCTGAACGGAAACATGACGGATATGAAGGATAAAGGTATTCAGGCTATAAATTATAATTATTTAGACCTACCTAATAGTCTTTCCATCACCCAGACAAATCCACTGGGTAAGGTCTCCAATACAAATATCAATTATCTGTACCGTGCTGACGGAACAAAGCTTCGTAAAACCTACAATAATACAGGTGATATGGGAGCGTCAATCAGCCGTATGACAGATTATCTGGATGGATTTCAATATTCCTATGAGGATAATGGTAACGGCATGGGCTGCATAACATGCAGAACAGAAGTTGCCTACGAAGCACAGGCCTATAAAAAAGGAATAATCGGAGGCCCACTTCCTACAATGCCGGAATGGAAACTTAGTTTTGTTCCTACTTCAGAAGGGTTTTACAGTTTCGCCGAAAACCGTTATATTTACCAATACAAAGATCATTTAGGAAACACAAGAGTAAGTTTTGCTAAAAACAGCGCAGGCGTTCTTCAGACTACAGATACCAATAACTTCTATCCGTTTGGATTAAGTCATATTGGAGGTTCAGCAGCTTCTAATTTTGGAAACTATTATTCTTACAAGTATAACGGTAAAGAGCTTCAAGAGACAGGGTTCTATGACTATGGCGCAAGATTTTATATGCCGGATATCGGACGTTGGGGCGTAATGGACGCAATGTCTGAAAAATACAGAAGACACAGTCCTTATAATTATGCAGTAAATAACCCGATCATGTTTATTGATCCCGATGGTAATGATGTTTTGTATGGCTTAGATGCACAAAATGCAGTAAGAGCGATGCAAGCAAATATGTCTACGAGTTCTGAAGCTTCGGGAAATAGTAATTATTTTACTGGGTTTAACTTTAATCGATTTGGTGACGGAAATCCACCTAACTTTTTGGAGCGTGTAGGAAATTTCATTAGCAGCCTTTTTGGTACTAAGAAAAAAGGAGGAGAAATAACTGAATTTGGGCCTTTCGAAAAAGTTCCTTTTGATTATTCCCCTGATGGGAGCAGGTTATTCGGATTAATACAAAATGCTTATTATAACCCGATGGCTGAGTATAGAGAAAAACGAGATAATCCATTCTATAATGCAGGTGAATCAAGCTTAGACAGATCTTTTAGATTAATGAACAGCTCCCACATAGAAATAATGCAAGACTTTGGTGGCGGCGGTTACAATATGTTTGGTGGATATGGTAGAGGTATAGCTGTAGCTGAAGAGATGTCCATAACTTCAAAAATTGCTGCAGAAGCTGAGGCAAATGGTATTTTGAGCTCTCAAAAAGGAATTAATCCAGCTAAAGTTGCGGAATATTTTGAACAAATGTCAAACGGTACATATAAACCTACTGGAGGAGCAGGATATATCTATGAAGGAAAATATATTTTGACAGATGGAAACCATAGAATGAATGCAGCTATCCAACATGGGGTAGAAACTGGTAACTTTAAATATGTTGAGCAACTTATTAACAAAGGAAACTTTATAAGAAGAAATCCTTTTTTAGATAATTATAAAGTTTATAAACTACCTGTAAAATAAAACTATGTATAAACAAATAACGATTTTCGATAAAAAAGTAGATTTAGAAGTTGGAAGTGTATATATTATTTTTAATAATTATTTATCACAAAATCAAAAATTAGATGATTCAAGGAAAATCTTTTATATTAATTTACCTTTCCAAAATTCTATTAAAATCTCAAAATATATAGATCATAAGGATTTATCTATTGATACTTACGACAAATTAATTAAAAAATATAATTTAGAATTTATTAAACCTCAAGAAATTATTGATGTATTTAACCAGCTAATCTATACAATTATTAATGAGATTGAAAATCATGATATTTTTGTTATTGGAACTATGGGAGTTTCTTTTGAGAGCGTAAAATTAATTCTTCAAGAATTAATAAATATTGCTGAAGTACAAAAAAAAATCTTTATCCTTGTACAGGACACATCAAAAAACATCAATATTTTAGAAAAAGTCAATAGATTAAAATTGAAGGATTTTGAAAATTGGTATATAAATAATTTAGGAGACAATAATAATGTATTTATATTTAAGCAAAGCTAGCACGGTAATGGGTAATGCACCCGCTGCGCAAAGTCTGTGACTTTGAGCTGTAGATAAAAATAAACCACCGCAATTGCGGTGGGTTATTTTTTATATAATACTTCAATATTTTTACGAATACGCTTTTCTAGTTTTACAATCACGGATGTAGGTATCTATCAGATCGTAAAGTGTTTGCTTTTTACTCTCTTCCAGTTGTTCCAAATCCTTAATTCTTTCTACCGTTCTTTTATCAAAAGAAACCTGATTGGTCTCACCCACCAAATAATCTAAACTTACGCCAAGAGCATCCGCAATTTTTTTTGCAGCATCAACAGAAGGAATCGCTTCCCCTCTTTCGTACTTGCCGATCATTACACGAGACACTTCGCTTTTATCTGCCAAATCGCTTTGGGAGAAGCCGTTCTTGTCTCTTAATGTAGTTATAACACTTCCTATATTCATCTCTAAAAAGATATAAAAGTTCTTAATAATTAAATATTATATCAAAAATATGAAATTAAAGGATATAAAAAAATCTAATAAGATTTGTTCAATTGAAAACAAAAAGATACTTTTGTATCTGATAGTAACATCGAAAAAAAAATAAAATATTTTTCTTTTATGGAGATTACAGAAATCAAACAACGTTTAAGTTTATCAGAAGTTCTGCAACATTACAATCTTGAGCCTAAAAACTCAATGCTCAAATGTTTTATGCATGATGACAAAATAGCAAGCCTGCAGGTGAATTTAGAAAAGAACTTCTACAAATGCCACGCATGCGGAAAAACGGGCGATGTGATCCAATTTATAGAAGATTATGAGAAGATATCAAAACATGAAGCGATAAAAAAAGCGAAAAGCTTCCTGTTAAACGAAGAGCCTACAACCAGAAGCGTTGTTAGTGGTACTGCGATTGGGCAGACAGAAATCTCAACAGAGAAGTCTGCCCTTTTTTTACAAAACACTTTTAGTTATTTTAGAAAAGCATTGTACTGTAGCGCTCCTGCGAAACAATATATTGAGAAAAGGAATTTAGATAACTCAATTTTAGAGATTGGTTATAATAGCGGACAGTTCCACCACGGAGAAAGAAAAAGTGACGAGCTGATAAAACAGGCGTTGGAAATAGGTTTACTGCAAGATAAAGGATTAATAAACAACAGAACCAAAGAAAAAGGCTACAGTATTTTTGCCAATAAATGCATTGCATTCCCTCTGAAAAACAAAGATAATCAAATCGTTAGTTTATATTTTAGGTCGATAATCGACAATAATAATTCCAAACATTATTACTTAAAAAACCGCAGCGGTGTTTATCCAAATTATCCCAACCCTGAAACTAAAAAACTCATTCTTACAGAATCTATTATTGATGCAGCTTCGCTGCTTCAATTGAAGATCATTCATGAGAAGTTTTCCGTTTTAGCCTGTTTTGGAACCAACGGATTAAATGAGGAGATTTTAAACTCAATAAAAAACCTTCCGGAATTAGAAGAAATCATCTTTTGTTTTGATAACGATAAAGCAGGAAAAGGAGCAGTAGAAAAGTATGCAAAACTCTTAAATGAGCATCTGCCTTCTAAGCAGAAGGCCCTCTTCCTTACCAAGGAAGCACCCAAGGAGCACCTGATTATGAGTCAGGTGATCTTACCAAATAAAGATGTAAACGAAACACTGCAACTGCATGATGATAAACTATTTACAAAGCTTTTAGAAGAAAGAAAGCTTATTTTTTCAGATGAAAATGTGTCGAATATTACAATCTCCACAGAAGCAACACAAAACACTGATAAAGAAAAAGTTATAGAAACTCCAAAAGACGAAATAGTAAAAAATAGTAAAACCCTCAATACTGTAGATTTTCTACAACAAAAAGATCTATTAAAATCCTTAAACGAACTCATAGAAAAAGCCGGAATTATCGGCGAAGAACAATCAAGACTTCTACTCTTCTTAATCACAATAAGCTATTTAAATAAAAGCCCGTTACACGGAATTGTTCAGGGAAGTTCGGGAAGCGGAAAAACCCATATTATCAGCAGAATTGCAGACATGATGCCGCAGGAAGATGTGCTGAGATTTACACGAATTACAGAATCAAGTTTGTATAATTGGGGTGAGTTCGATCTGTTTCAAAAGATCATTATCATTGAAGATTTAGACGGTTTAAAGGAAGATGCTTTGTATGCGTTGAGAGAATTTATATCGAATCAAGTGTTAAGAAGTTCAGTAACAATCAAGGATAAAAAAGGGAATAATAAATCGAGTCATAAAATCGTGAAAGGACAGTTCAGTAGCTTATCTGCAACCACAAAAGGAGAATTATACGAAGATAATATGAACCGCAGTTTTATTGTAGCAGTGAACGAAAGTGAAGAGCAGACAGAGAAAATCATTAGTTATCAGAACCACAGAAATGCCGGAGAAATAGATAAAAACGGAGAAGAAAAGGCTGTTGGTTTTATACAAAAAGTCATCAGGAATTTAAAGCATTATGAAGTTATAAACCCGTATGCGACACAAATACAATTACCCAGTAACGTAAAGAATAAGAGACGATTAAATGAAATGTTTCAAAGTATTATTAAGCAAATTACTATCGTGTATCAGTATCAAAGAGAAATAAAAAACGATTATTTAATTACTGAAATTGAAGATATCGAGAATGCTGTAGAGATACTATTCGAGAGTATTATTTTAAAGATTGACGAGTTAGACGGAAGCTTAAGACAGTTTTTTGAAAAGTTGAAAAAAGCCTTTAAGGAAGAGCAGTTTACAAGATTTGATGCAATGGAAATTACAGGATTTAAAAAGACACAATTACAGTTCTATCTGAACGAATTAGTGAGATTGGAATATCTGAAACAAATCGGTTTTGCGAATAAAGGATTTAAATATAAAATCTCCTATAACGATAATATACAGAGAGTTAGAAAGGAATTGAAAGAATCTTTTACAAAACAATTGGAACAATTAAAATTGAACGCTACTGAACACAAACGAACGCTAGACGGAAACCAAACGAACACTAGAATACTTATAAATACCGATGAATAAAGAGAAATAGATTAGCGTTCGGAAAAACACAAAATAGTACAAAAGCAAATTGGTCATAGATGGATGAAGAAACAATTTATCAGTACAGAAAAGAGTTACAAAACTTAGGATACAGTAAAACCGTTACCAGCAGCTATCCCAGACAAGTAAGAAGATTTTTAGAATACAGTAAAAAACTCTTTACAGAAATCGATACAGAAGATATTAAAATCTACCACGAACATATCAAAAAAGTAAAAGGAATAAAGACAAAAAAGACATTTAGTGAAACTTATATTTATTCTATTTTATTATCTATAAAAATCTATTTTAATTATCTCGAAAGATCAGGAGAAATAAAAAGTAATCCTTATCAACTCACAATAAAGCATCCAAAAAGTAAAGAAAGAAAAGTATTTACAAGTGAAGAAATTGGAAAGCTATATGCTAAAAGCAGTAAGCTACAAGCTATTATACTACATCTATGCTACGCATGCGGACTGAGAAGAACAGAAGCTGTAGAACTAAGAATTAAAGACATAGATCTTGAAAACTGCATCCTATATATAAGAAAAGGTAAAGGTAAAAAACGAAGAGTAATACCGTTTACAAAACAAGTGAAAAGAGATCTTGAAGATTTTATTTCAACTGAAACCATCAACAGACAACCATCAACAGACAACCAAAATCTACTCAATATTACAGGAGATTATATTTATAAACAGTTTAAAAAGTTACTCAAAGATACAGAACTCAATACTCAGGAATTTACACTCCATTGTTTAAGACATACTATTGCAACACAACTATTAGAGCAAGGAATGGAACTCGAAAAAGTAAGAGATTTTTTAGGGCACTCACAATTATCCGCCACACAGATTTACACAAGAATTTTAATCAAATGAAAATAGAAGATTATTTACTCACAACCCTGCATCCATCAACGATAAAGATCTATATGTATGAAATCGAAAAGTTTAGAAAATGCTATAAGAGCTCTGAAAAACTGAACTATAAAGATATCATGGGATATATAGAAATATTACGTAAAAAATACACTTCAAATAGCGTACATAGAATTTTAGCAGCACTCAAAAAATATTATG
The DNA here is from genome assembly GCF_001648155.1 of Chryseobacterium glaciei. NCBI lineage: Bacteria > Pseudomonadati > Bacteroidota > Flavobacteriia > Flavobacteriales > Weeksellaceae > Chryseobacterium > Chryseobacterium glaciei. Next base: position 268,424 of record NZ_CP015199.1, read on the forward strand.
GATATATACAACATACAGGCGTAAGAAGAGATAATCCAGCTATTAACATCATCTTAAAAGACAATAAAAAAAATCCAATACAATTACAGGAATTACTTACAGAAAATGAATTAGAAAGACTCCTAGAACCAAGAGAAGAACGATATCCAATGCTTATAAAAAGAAACCAAATTATCATGAGTTTATTGGTAAATCAAGCCTTATTGGTAAGTGATATCTCAAGAATAAAAAGTGAAGATATAGATCTGAAAAATGCAAAAATAAAAATACAGAAAACAGGAAAAACAAATGAAAGAATATTGAATTTAAAAGCTGAACAAATCCTATTATTCTATGAATATGTAAAAGAAGAAAGAGAGAAATTAGTAACCTTTAGAACCGAAAAAGAAAACTATTTTTTATTAGGAAAATTAGGAACTAAAATCACTATTGAAGATATTAATTATTTAGTCTCAACATACAAAAAACACTTCACAAAAAAGCTGGTACCAACAACCATAAGACAAAGTGTGATTAAGTTAAAATTAGACCAAGGAGAGAACCTAAGAAGAGTTCAATACTTTGCAGGACACAAACACGCAGACACTACAGAAAAATACAGAGAAACAGGAATTGATGCATTACAAACTGCGATCAATCAGTTCCATCCGTTACATTAAATTAGCCTTTGAGATGAGTTTTCTGTACTATTTAGATTTTTTTAAAAAAGGAAATTAATGAAACAGCATCATTTTTCAGGAAAGAAAAAATCCCAAAAACAGAAGAAATGACACCAATTACTGTCCAAAAATCCATACCCAAATATAATAAAAAAACTCCAACTCTAAAACTCTCCCACCCAAAATGCCACAGCAAATTACATAATCAAAATTATACGCGCACCAGCCGCTAACCGTTGCCCTCCATTACGCAAGCTTCATTCCGTGCAAAATCCATCAGCGCCTATAATTTGAGATTATGTAAAATGCTTTCCTCACGCTCCGTGGAAACCACTTCACTGCCAGCGCTCTGCGTTCCTTGATTGGAATCTTAGCCACAATACCACTGAATCGCCGTTGAAAACCTGGTTGGTAAAAGAATGTGGATTTGTGGATAAAGCCAACACTGAAACCCGCACCCATTTTACCCACAAGTCCACATTTACAACAACACCGACAACAATAGAAATTTTCCACATTTTTAGAAATGAATTTATTTTTTCAATTGAAATAAAAAACTTTACGAATAAAAATCGCGCACCAACGAAATTTTTATTTTTCAAATGAATAAATCTGTATTTTTGAAAAGTGACAGAAAAGCGTTCAAAAAATAAATCGTTGCGCGAGGAAAAATAAAGTAAGCAGATCCTGAAAAGTTGAGCGGGGATATACAATTACAAGTATAACGGGAAAGAGCTTCAGGAGACAGGATTTTATGATTATGGAGCGAGATTTTATATGCCGGATATTGGACGTTGGGGCGTGATGGACGCCATGTCTGAAAAATACAGAAGACACAGCCCGTACAATTATGCCGTAAACAACCCGATCATGTTTATTGATCCGGATGGAAATGAGACTGTTTATGGTTTAGATGCACAAAATGCAGTAAGAGCTATGCAGATGAATATGTCTACAAGTTCTGAAACTTCTGGGAATTTTGGAAATCCAATGTTTCAATTTCCTAAGGGGCAAGAAGATTTTTACAAAAAAGAATATCCAGCATTTTATAATTTAGTAAAAAATATCCTTCCAAAAATTCTTGATGATAAGAATTTCTTAAATGCTTTTATGGATATTACAGGTATGAGTGAAGAAGAGACGAGGAAAGCCTTTACATATGGGCAAGGGCCTGTTCTTCACGATTGGGAATCAAATATTTCAGAGGGTCAATATGATTATTCGGTAAGTAAATTTAAAGGTGACTTGAACAATATCTCTATAGACAAAGGTGTTTTAGATTGGTTTGAGAAGGCAAATAAAGATGCTAAAACAATTGACGGAGTAGTAAACTTATCATATATGACATCTCTTATTGGGCATGAGGGAGCTCATTGGGGAAATAATATAAAAGGTCCTGGAAACTCAAATATATTGGATAAATATAAAAATTCGGACGGGATCCCCGAACATGGTAAAGCCTTTGAATTCAAAATGCTTCAAAGTATATATCCTAAAGCCGTACCAGGTGGAGGATTAGATAGTGGTAATTATAATAATATATCAAAATACTTCAAAGCTTACGTACAGAAAAACTTTCAAATATTGTCTAATATTTATAAATAATCATTATGAAAAAAATACTATGTTATTTAATTATATCTATAAGCCTGTTCATTTCATGTGGCTCACAAAATATTTCTAAATCAAATATAAATAATAACTTCACTGAACAATTTTTTACAAATCAAAATGTTTATAGAATTTTGAAAAAATATGTTCAAGATGATAAAGTAAATATTATAGATCCTGATCACAATATCACTAATGAATTTTTAATTTTTAAAAATAATGACCTTACAATTAATATTAATACTCAAAGAAAAAGCGAATATGATTTTTTCATTAAAAAAGTAATAATTAATAAAAATTTAGCTTTTATTGTTTTATGGTATAAAGATACTACTACAGCACTATGCTTTTATCCAATTAAAAGTGAGCGTACTCCTAATAAATGGATAATCGAAGAAATTACAACAAGGAGTATAAAATAGGGAGTAATGGGTAATGTATCAGATGTGTTGGTATCCAATATCGGTAATGTTCCAAAGTTAGTGATGAGAACATTTTCAAACACTAACCGCTACGCAAAGTCTGTGACTTTGAGCTGTAGATAAAAATAAACCACCGCAATTGCGGTGGTTTTTGTTTTATATAATATTGCAATATTTTTACGAATACGCTTTTCTAGTTTTACAATCACGGATGTAGGTATCTATCAGATCGTAAAGTGTTTGCTTTTTACTCTCTTCCAGTTGTTCCAAATCCTTAATTCTTTCTACCGTTCTTTTATCAAAAGAAACCTGATTGGTCTCACCCACCAAATAATCTAAACTTACGCCAAGAGCATCCGCAATTTTTTTTGCAGCATCAACAGAAGGAATCGCTTCCCCTCTTTCGTACTTGCCGATCATTACACGAGACACTTCGCTTTTATCTGCCAAATCGCTTTGGGAGAAGCCGTTCTTGTCTCTTAATGTAGTTATAACACTTCCTATATTCATCTCTAAAAAGATATAAAAGTTCTTAATAATTAAATATTATATCAAAAATATGAAATTAAAGGATATAAAAAAATCTAATAAGATTTGTTCAATTGAAAACAAAAAGATACTTTTGTATCTGATAGTAACATCGAAAAAAAAATAAAATATTTTTCTTTTATGGAGATTACAGAAATCAAACAACGTTTAAGTTTATCAGAAGTTCTGCAACATTACAATCTTGAGCCTAAAAACTCAATGCTCAAATGTTTTATGCATGATGACAAAATAGCAAGCCTGCAGGTGAATTTAGAAAAGAACTTCTACAAATGCCACGCATGCGGAAAAACGGGCGATGTGATCCAATTTATAGAAGATTATGAGAAGATATCAAAACATGAAGCGATAAAAAAAGCGAAAAGCTTCCTGTTAAACGAAGAGCCTACAACCAGAAGCGTTGTTAGTGGTACTGCGATTGGGCAGACAGAAATCTCAACAGAGAAGTCTGCCCTTTTTTTACAAAACACTTTTAGTTATTTTAGAAAAGCATTGTACTGTAGCGCTCCTGCGAAACAATATATTGAGAAAAGGAATTTAGATAACTCAATTTTAGAGATTGGTTATAATAGCGGACAGTTCCACCACGGAGAAAGAAAAAGTGACGAGCTGATAAAACAGGCGTTGGAAATAGGTTTACTGCAAGATAAAGGATTAATAAACAACAGAACCAAAGAAAAAGGCTACAGTATTTTTGCCAATAAATGCATTGCATTCCCTCTGAAAAACAAAGATAATCAAATCGTTAGTTTATATTTTAGGTCGATAATCGACAATAATAATTCCAAACATTATTACTTAAAAAACCGCAGCGGTGTTTATCCAAATTATCCCAACCCTGAAACTAAAAAACTCATTCTTACAGAATCTATTATTGATGCAGCTTCGCTGCTTCAATTGAAGATCATTCATGAGAAGTTTTCCGTTTTAGCCTGTTTTGGAACCAACGGATTAAATGAGGAGATTTTAAACTCAATAAAAAACCTTCCGGAATTAGAAGAAATCATCTTTTGTTTTGATAACGATAAAGCAGGAAAAGGAGCAGTAGAAAAGTATGCAAAACTCTTAAATGAGCATCTGCCTTCTAAGCAGAAGGCCCTCTTCCTTACCAAGGAAGCACCCAAGGAGCACCTGATTATGAGTCAGGTGATCTTACCAAATAAAGATGTAAACGAAACACTGCAACTGCATGATGATAAACTATTTACAAAGCTTTTAGAAGAAAGAAAGCTTATTTTTTCAGATGAAAATGTGTCGAATATTACAATCTCCACAGAAGCAACACAAAACACTGATAAAGAAAAAGTTATAGAAACTCCAAAAGACGAAATAGTAAAAAATAGTAAAACCCTCAATACTGTAGATTTTCTACAACAAAAAGATCTATTAAAATCCTTAAACGAACTCATAGAAAAAGCCGGAATTATCGGCGAAGAACAATCAAGACTTCTACTCTTCTTAATCACAATAAGCTATTTAAATAAAAGCCCGTTACACGGAATTGTTCAGGGAAGTTCGGGAAGCGGAAAAACCCATATTATCAGCAGAATTGCAGACATGATGCCGCAGGAAGATGTGCTGAGATTTACACGAATTACAGAATCAAGTTTGTATAATTGGGGTGAGTTCGATCTGTTTCAAAAGATCATTATCATTGAAGATTTAGACGGTTTAAAGGAAGATGCTTTGTATGCGTTGAGAGAATTTATATCGAATCAAGTGTTAAGAAGTTCAGTAACAATCAAGGATAAAAAAGGGAATAATAAATCGAGTCATAAAATCGTGAAAGGACAGTTCAGTAGCTTATCTGCAACCACAAAAGGAGAATTATACGAAGATAATATGAACCGCAGTTTTATTGTAGCAGTGAACGAAAGTGAAGAGCAGACAGAGAAAATCATTAGTTATCAGAACCACAGAAATGCCGGAGAAATAGATAAAAACGGAGAAGAAAAGGCTGTTGGTTTTATACAAAAAGTCATCAGGAATTTAAAGCATTATGAAGTTATAAACCCGTATGCGACACAAATACAATTACCCAGTAACGTAAAGAATAAGAGACGATTAAATGAAATGTTTCAAAGTATTATTAAGCAAATTACTATCGTGTATCAGTATCAAAGAGAAATAAAAAACGATTATTTAATTACTGAAATTGAAGATATCGAGAATGCTGTAGAGATACTATTCGAGAGTATTATTTTAAAGATTGACGAGTTAGACGGAAGCTTAAGACAGTTTTTTGAAAAGTTGAAAAAAGCCTTTAAGGAAGAGCAGTTTACAAGATTTGATGCAATGGAAATTACAGGATTTAAAAAGACACAATTACAGTTCTATCTGAACGAATTAGTGAGATTGGAATATCTGAAACAAATCGGTTTTGCGAATAAAGGATTTAAATATAAAATCTCCTATAACGATAATATACAGAGAGTTAGAAAGGAATTGAAAGAATCTTTTACAAAACAATTGGAACAATTAAAATTGAACGCTACTGAACACAAACGAACGCTAGACGGAAACCAAACGAACACTAGAATACTTATAAATACCGATGAATAAAGAGAAATAGATTAGCGTTCGGAAAAACACAAAATAGTACAAAAGCAAATTGGTCATAGATGGATGAAGAAACAATTTATCAGTACAGAAAAGAGTTACAAAACTTAGGATACAGTAAAACCGTTACCAGCAGCTATCCCAGACAAGTAAGAAGATTTTTAGAATACAGTAAAAAACTCTTTACAGAAATCGATACAGAAGATATTAAAATCTACCACGAACATATCAAAAAAGTAAAAGGAATAAAGACAAAAAAGACATTTAGTGAAACTTATATTTATTCTATTTTATTATCTATAAAAATCTATTTTAATTATCTCGAAAGATCAGGAGAAATAAAAAGTAATCCTTATCAACTCACAATAAAGCATCCAAAAAGTAAAGAAAGAAAAGTATTTACAAGTGAAGAAATTGGAAAGCTATATGCTAAAAGCAGTAAGCTACAAGCTATTATACTACATCTATGCTACGCATGCGGACTGAGAAGAACAGAAGCTGTAGAACTAAGAATTAAAGACATAGATCTTGAAAACTGCATCCTATATATAAGAAAAGGTAAAGGTAAAAAACGAAGAGTAATACCGTTTACAAAACAAGTGAAAAGAGATCTTGAAGATTTTATTTCAACTGAAACCATCAACAGACAACCATCAACAGACAACCAAAATCTACTCAATATTACAGGAGATTATATTTATAAACAGTTTAAAAAGTTACTCAAAGATACAGAACTCAATACTCAGGAATTTACACTCCATTGTTTAAGACATACTATTGCAACACAACTATTAGAGCAAGGAATGGAACTCGAAAAAGTAAGAGATTTTTTAGGGCACTCACAATTATCCGCCACACAGATTTACACAAGAATTTTAATCAAATGAAAATAGAAGATTATTTACTCACAACCCTGCATCCATCAACGATAAAGATCTATATGTATGAAATCGAAAAGTTTAGAAAATGCTATAAGAGCTCTGAAAAACTGAACTATAAAGATATCATGGGATATATAGAAATATTACGTAAAAAATACACTTCAAATAGCGTACATAGAATTTTAGCAGCACTCAAAAAATATTATGGATATATACAACATACAGGCGTAAGAAGAGATAATCCAGCTATTAACATCATCTTAAAAGACAATAAAAAAAATCCAATACAATTACAGGAATTACTTACAGAAAATGAATTAGAAAGACTCCTAGAACCAAGAGAAGAACGATATCCAATGCTTATAAAAAGAAACCAAATTATCATGAGTTTATTGGTAAATCAAGCCTTATTGGTAAGTGATATCTCAAGAATAAAAAGTGAAGATATAGATCTGAAAAATGCAAAAATAAAAATACAGAAAACAGGAAAAACAAATGAAAGAATATTGAATTTAAAAGCTGAACAAATCCTATTATTCTATGAATATGTAAAAGAAGAAAGAGAGAAATTAGTAACCTTTAGAACCGAAAAAGAAAACTATTTTTTATTAGGAAAATTAGGAACTAAAATCACTATTGAAGATATTAATTATTTAGTCTCAACATACAAAAAACACTTCACAAAAAAGCTGGTACCAACAACCATAAGACAAAGTGTGATTAAGTTAAAATTAGACCAAGGAGAGAACCTAAGAAGAGTTCAATACTTTGCAGGACACAAACACGCAGACACTACAGAAAAATACAGAGAAACAGGAATTGATGCATTACAAACTGCGATCAATCAGTTCCATCCGTTACATTAAATTAGCCTTTGAGATGAGTTTTCTGTACTATTTAGATTTTTTTAAAAAAGGAAATTAATGAAACAGCATCATTTTTCAGGAAAGAAAAAATCCCAAAAACAGAAGAAATGACACCAATTACTGTCCAAAAATCCATACCCAAATATAATAAAAAAACTCCAACTCTAAAACTCTCCCACCCAAAATGCCACAGCAAATTACATAATCAAAATTATACGCGCACCAGCCGCTAACCGTTGCCCTCCATTACGCAAGCTTCATTCCGTGCAAAATCCATCAGCGCCTATAATTTGAGATTATGTAAAATGCTTTCCTCACGCTCCGTGGAAACCACTTCACTGCCAGCGCTCTGCGTTCCTTGATTGGAATCTTAGCCACAATACCACTGAATCGCCGTTGAAAACCTGGTTGGTAAAAGAATGTGGATTTGTGGATAAAGCCAACACTGAAACCCGCACCCATTTTACCCACAAGTCCACATTTACAACAACACCGACAACAATAGAAATTTTCCACATTTTTAGAAATGAATTTATTTTTTCAATTGAAATAAAAAACTTTACGAATAAAAATCGCGCACCAACGAAATTTTTATTTTTCAAATGAATAAATCTGTATTTTTGAAAAGTGACAGAAAAGCGTTCAAAAAATAAATCGTTGCGCGAGGAAAAATAAAGTAAGCAGATCCTGAAAAGTTGAGCGGGGATATACAATTACGGTTATAATAATAAAGAACTACAGAAAGAAACTGGCTGGAACGATTATGGAGCAAGAATATATATGAGTGACATAGGGCGTTGGGGCGTAATGGATCCACTAGCAGAATTATACTACCCAATGAGTGCTTATAATTATGGTGCAAATAATCCTATCAAATTTATTGATCCCACTGGAATGTGGATTACAATTACTGATGGTGGAAATACTTACAGATATATGAATGGTGGACTATACTCTCAAAATTCCAGTACTAAAGCTTGGGATGCTGCAGAAAATATTCCAGAAAATAGCTATGCAGCTAAAATATTATCGGCCTTAAATTCAATGACGGGTGGTGATACAAATTCGTTTGGAAGTATGTTTCTTGAAAAATTTTCTAATGATCAAATTAACACTGACATAAGTACGAGTAAAGGAACAGCAAATGCTGGACTAAATGTAACTTTTATTGATGGTAAAGGAATTTTAACAGATTTCGATCAAAAAGTTTCCTTAGAAACTACTATGCTTGGTGAAAAAAAGAAAGCTTTACAAAGCCCTTTTTATGTTACTTTATTTCATGAGTTAGGACATGCGTGGCTAAATCAAACAGTAAGTAATAGCGAACTGAGAACGGTTTGGCTTGATGGAGAAAAACAACAACTATCGAAAGATGTTAATCGATCTGAAATAGCAGCGTCATATATTGAAAATATGCTACGAAGCGAACAAGGATTACCTCTAAGGATAAGCTACTCTCCAGATGCTCCATCAGGAGTTATAGATACTAAAAGTATAAGATTATCACCGGCACAAATAAATATTGGAACAGGATTTAATTTCAGAAACCGAATATTTACTATGCCAAATGATGTACAGGTAATTTATAATAGAATAATAAATAGCAAAAAGTAATATAATGAAAAAACAATTTTTAATTTTAATAATATTGGCATTTTGTTTTTTAAACTGCAATCCTTTATATAAACAATATAAAGATTTAGCATTAATTAATCGTCAAAAAAAATTTAGTTATGCAACTAAGGGAATTATCCGAAAAATATTAGCTAAGCATGATAATAAAAATAGTTTATTTATAATATCTTGGAAAAATAATGTATTTGACAAAGAAAAACTTGTATTTGATGCTATAATATACGATTATAACTTGAAAACGATTGAATATATTTATAATACTCAAAGTACCCAAAATAAAATAATTTCTTCAACTCACAAACCCTCCGCATATTTTGACGATGAATTATTTATCCTAAATAATTATATTGCAGAAAAAGAAGAGTATTTATTATCACTCCATGATTCTTTTAGTAGTTCAGATGCAGGTAGTTATTTTTATATCTATGATTTTTCTAAAAATAAAAAATTAAAAATCAGTGCTATAGCTTTTGATAAAAATGGAAAATTAATTCAATAGATATCGGTAATGTACTCTGTTCCGCAGAATAGTCTATTTGATGAATCTTTAGAGTATGATCTTAATGGAAATATTTCAAAACTATACCGAAACTCAAAAGGTGCCAATGGTTTTGCAGAACAGATTGATAGATTGACTTATGCTTATTCAGGAAACAGATTAAGCTCGGTAACTGACGGTTCTACAAATTACAGAGGATATCCCGATGTTTCAGGAAACGTAATTTCTTATGATGATAACGGGAATATGACCAGTCAAAAAGATAAAGGGATTTTAAATATCAATTATAATTACCTGAATCTTCCCAATTATTTAGAGTTTGATAGACAGTATTTCACCCGAAATGGTAATGTTCCAAAGTTAGTGATGAGAACAATTTCAAATACTAACTCATTGAAATTCAAATAAAATTCAAAACATTTAATTTAAAAAACCAGAGTAGAAATTACCTACTCTGGTTTATTTTTATCGAAAAAAACATATTTAAATGATTGAGAATTATACCAGGTGTTTCAGAGTTAGTGATACGGGAATTTGTAGTTATTGTTACTCCAGAAATATTATAAAAAATGGAACTACAAAAACAAAAAAAAGCAACAGTTTTTCTGCAAAAATTGTAAAAAAAGATTTATAGATTATTATACTTATCAAGCTTATCGGAAAAATATTAATTCACAAATTGTTAGCCTTACAAAAGAAGGATTAGGCATTAAAAGTACCTCCCGAATATTAAAGATTTCACCAACGACTTTACTGAAAAGAATTGTAACAATTGCTAATGCTATTTCGCGACCTCCAATTATTTATCATCAGGAATATGAATTGGATGAAATGAGATTTTTTATTAGAAAGAAATCAAACCCAAAATGGCTAGTGTATGCGATTGATAAAAACACCAAGCAAGTTGCGAATTTCTATATTGGCAGAAGAAATAACTCTACTTTAAGTTCTATTGTGAAAACATTAATTAATGCAAAAGCCACTAAAATTTATACAGATAAACTTATCAATTATAAATATTTAATTCCAAAAGAAATCCACCTAACCAAAAAGTATGGAACAAACGGAATTGAAAGAAAAAACCTAAGTATAAGAACCAACCTCAAAAGATTTAGCAGAAGAACGATCTGCTTTAGTAAAAGTATGGTAATATTAATTTCAATTTTAAAAATATATTTTTGGGATTAATCTTATTAAAATTATCAACAAATACATTCAATAAAGGTAAAATAAACACCTATTTTATGACACTTTAACTTTAAATTAAATACTAAAATTAAGCATAAAGCGTTTATGTTTCAATATTCAACGATATAACAACTTTCTGCCCTAAAATCTCTATGAATTTTTTATAAAACTTTTATAAAAAACATTGAATTATGTACTATATATTAGTAAAAACCATTTAGATTTGCATAATTAATATTAATAACAATAACTTATGAAGAAACTTTCTACTCTTTTAGTACTTCTTCTGTGTCTGATTAATGTAGGCTTCCTGTCGAAGGTCTATGGACAGGCACCTGCAACACTCCCCTACACACAAAACTTTTCGACAGCAAATGATCTTACCTTAACCAACGGAACTCAGCCAAACAAATGGTCTTACGGTTCTGCAACAGGTAATGCAGCAAATTCACTTTATATCTCGAATGATAATGGAGTTACTAATGACTACACCATTTCAGGTGCAGCAAGTACAGTCCAGGCTTATAGAGATATAACAATTCCTGCAGGGTCTACTCTAGCTACGATTACATTTGACTGGAAATCTTTAGGTGAAGTAACCTGGGATTATTTAAAGGTTTGGATGGTACCAACTACCTACACTCCTACACCAGGTACTTTAACTACCGCAGGATCAGGAAGAATCCAGGTAGGTGCTGAGTTCAGCAATCAAGCTGCTTGGCAGACTTACCTTAATACAAACTTGAATATCAGCAGTTTTGCCGGAGGCACAATGCGTTTGGTATTTGAGTGGAGAAATGACGGCGGTGGCGGTACTACCCCTCCTGCTGCAATTGACAACATCAACTTGTTTATTCCAACTTGTTTTGTGCCGACACCAACAGCTCCATCTGCAATTACTGCTACAACAGCTACAATTTCATGGACTGCTCCAACTCCGGTTCCGGCAAATGGATATGCTTATTATTTAAGTACATCAAGTGTTCCTCCTACTGCAGCTACGCTTCCTACAGGAGGTGTTGCTACAACAACTGCAAACTTAAATCCTCTAACTCCTAATACTACTTATTACTGGTGGGTACGTTCTGTTTGTAGTGGTACTGACAATAGTATTTGGGTTGCCGGAGCAAGTTTTACAACAGGACAGATCCCAACTACAATCCCGTATACTCAAAACTTTAATACAAGTAATGATTTAGGATTTACAAGTACTGGACAAGTCAATAAATGGGCATATGGTTCAGCTACAGGTAATGCAGGAAACTCTATTTATGTTTCAAATAATAATGGAGTTGCCAATGATTACACAATTTCAGGTGCTGCAAGTGTAGCGCATGCTTATAGAGATATTACAGTTCCTGCCGGTACAACTATTGCTACTTTGGCATTTGACTGGAAATCATTAGGTGAAACAGGATGGGACTACCTAAGAGTTTGGATGGTTCCTACAAGTTTTATGCCTGTTGCTGGAACTCAGATTACTGCCGGAACTGGAAGAATCCAGGTTGGTGGTGAATTTAGTAACCAAACTGCTTGGCAGAATTATCTTAATACAAACCTAACGTTAACCAGCTTTGCAGGGACAACAATGCGTTTGGTATTTGAGTGGAGAAATGATGGCGGTGGCGGTACTACTCCTCCGGCTGCTGTTGATAATATCAACTTATTTATTCCAACTTGTTTTGTACCTACAGGAATGGCTGTGCCTACTGTAACAGCAACGAATGCTACAATCACTTGGACAGCTCCAACTCCGGCTCCAGGAAATGGATACGCTTATTATTTAAGCACATCAAGCACTCCACCTGTTGCTGCAACAGCACCTACAGGAACTTCAGCTACAACGACGACAAACTTAACTCCATTAACACCGAATACAACGTATTACTGGTGGGTACGTTCTGTTTGTAGTTCTACTGATAACAGTATTTGGGTTGCCGGTCCTAGTTTTACAACAGGACAAATACCTGCAACTCTTCCATATACTCAAACTTTTAATACAAGTAATGATTTAGGATTTACAAGTGCTGGACAAACCAACAAATGGGCTTATGGATCTGCAACAGGTAATGCTGCAAATTCAGTTTATATCTCTAATGATAACGGAGTTACCAATAATTATACAATTTCAGGTGCAATAAGTACAGTTCATGCTTACAGAGATATTACGATCCCTGCAGGTACAACGATTGCTACTTTGGCATTTGACTGGAAATCATTAGGTGAAACAGGATGGGACTACCTAAGAGTTTGGATGGTACCTTCAAGTTTTATGCCTGTTGCCGGAACTCAGATTACTGCCGGAGCTGGAAGAATCCAGATTGGTGGTGAATTTAGCAACCAAACTGCTTGGCAGAATTATCTTAATACAAACCTAACGTTAACCAGCTTTGCAGGTGCAACAATGCGTTTGGTATTTGAATGGAGAAACGATGGTGGCGGTGGTACTACTCCTCCTGCTGCGATTGATAATATCAACTTGTTTATTCCTACTTGTTTTGTACCTACTGGAATGGCGGTACCAACTGTTGCAGCAACAAATGCTACAATTAGCTGGACGGCTCCTACTCAGGTTCCTGCAAGTGGATATCAATATTATTTAAGCACATCAAGTGTTCCACCGGTTGCTGCTACAGCACCTACAGGAGCATCTGCTACAACAACGACAAACTTAACTCCATTAACACCGAATACAACTTATTACTGGTGGGTACGTTCTGTTTGTAGCCCTACAGACCGTAGTCTTTGGGTTGCTGGTCCAAGTTTCACAACGACACAGATCCCGGCAACGATTCCTTATCTTCAGGATTTCACAGCTACTAATGATTTAGGATTTACAAGCACTGGTCAAACCAACAAATGGGCATATGGAACTGCTACCGGAAACACTGGAAAATCTATCTATATATCAAATGATAGCGGTGTAACCAATGCTTATACAATTGCAAGTGCTATAAGTACAGTACATGCTTACAGAGATATTACGGTTCCTGCAGGAACAACGATTGCAACATTCTCATTCGACTGGAAAGCTGTTGGAGAAAGTACTTTCGATTATTTAAGAGTTTGGTTGGTACCTGCATCTTTCATGCCTGTTGCTGGAACTCAGATTGCTGCCGGAACTGGAAGAATTCAGTTAGGAACTAATTATAATCAACAAGCAACTTGGCAGTCATATTCTAATACAAGCTTAAATATCAGCTCTTTTGCAGGTACTACGATGCGTCTTGTATACGAATGGAGAAATGATGGCAGTGGCGGTACTCAACCTCCTGTTGCTATTGACAACATTGTAATTCGTATCTGTAGTAATGTAACGCCTGTAGTAACAGTAACGCCTGCTTCTATTACTTATAATTCTGCAACAATCACTTGGCCTCAGGATATCGGTGGCGCTAGTTATAGCATCAGATACAGACCTGTTGGTTCTACAGCTCCTTGGTCTACAGCGAGTGTAGCTGCCGTAACTACAGCAACTAATACTTATAACTTAACCAACTTATTAGCTGCAACATTATACGAAGTAGAAGTAGCAGCAGTTTGTAACGCAACACCTGGTGTATTCTCACATAATCAGTTTACAACTAAATGTGATCCTACTCCACCAAATGTTACAATAAGTAATATTACTACAACATCTGCATTGATTACTTGGGCTCCGCTTGCGGCTAGTTCATCATATACATTAAGATGGAGAAAAGTAGGTACTACAGGATGGCCAAATGCTGAAATAGCTTTACCATTAGCTCCTGCAAATACATATACACTTCAGAATTTAGCTGTTTATACTTCATATGAAGTACAGATCGCAAACAAATGTGACGGAACTACTACACTTAACCCTTGGTCTAATCCTAAAGTATTTACTACTGAAAGAACATGTGATATTGCCCCTCCAGGATTAACGATTACTAACCTTACTCCTACTACAGCAGTTGTGGTTTGGGATCCGTTCCCGGGAGCAACTTATATCTTGAGATATAGAAAAGTAGGTATTCCGAGCTGGACAAACGTACCGGTTTCAACGAATACTCTTACATTAACAGGATTATTAGAATTAACTAAATATGAAATGCAGGTTGCAAATATCTGTAGTGGAACTCCAGGAACTTTCACTCCTCCATATTTGTTTACAACGCCAACAGTAACTTACTGTCCAATGTCTTCTACAAGTGCAGCTAATGAATTTATTTCAAAAGTAACGGTGAAGCCAAACGGTAAGCCAACAATGGAAAATATTTCAGTAGGATCTACTTATACAGATTATACAGCTGTTCCTGCTAAATTCATTGAATTAATTCAAGGTTCTACAGGCAACGAAATTGCAATTGAAAAAACTTGGTTAGGTACTAACAACAATGAAGGTATTGCTGTTTGGATCGACTTTGACAGAAACGGAACTTTCGATATTAACGAAAGAATCCTTGCTTCAGCTCCAAGTACAACGACTCCTGTTAAAGGAACGTTCAACGTACCAACGGATGCATTTGTTAGCTTAACTGATTACAAATATGTTGTCATGAGAGTAGCAATGCAGAAAGACGGTATCCCTGTAAACTGTACAAGTTTTGCAAATGGAGAAGTTGAAGATTACACAGTGAGAATTTCAAAACCAGGCGTTCCTAATGCAACGAACCAGACGGATATCATGATTTATCCTAACCCAGTAAAAACTGTATTGAATGTTAAAAATACAAGTTCAAGATCTAATTATAAGATCTACAATGCAGCAGGACAAGTGGTATCAGCGGGAATTATCTTAAACAACAAGATCAATGTAAGTAATTTGATCAACGGAGTTTATGTAATAGACATCGATGATGCTAAGGGTACTGCCCAAAAGAAATTTATCAAAGAATAATACTAAATTATCTTTAAAATAGAATAAGCTCTCAGAAATGGGAGCTTATTTTTTGTATTAATTCAAAGTAAATCTTCATTTTTAATCATAAAAAATCCCACTTTTAAAAAGCAGGATTAGTATATTTTTAACCTAAAATAATTTATTTAAGATAGGTTTCATAAAGATCATTTCTTCTGTCTTTCAGAATTTGAACAGAACCGTTGTAGTGAAGATCTTTTAATAAATTTAAATCAACATCAACAATTAAAGTCATTTCCGTATTAGGAGTTGCCTCTCCTTTTATAGCATTTGATGGAAAAGGAAAATCTGATGGTGTAAATACGGCTGCCTGACCAAACTGGATGTCCATATTATTAACTCCCGGTAAATTTCCTACACAACCTGCGATCGCAACATAACATTCATTTTCGATGGCTCTGGCTGCTGCACAATGGCGAACTCGTATGTACGCATTTTGCGTATCGGTAAGATAAGGAACGAATAAAATTTTCATTCCCTGATCTGCCAGAATTCTCGGAAGCTCCGGAAATTCTACATCGTAACAGATCACAAGACCAATTTTTCCACAGTCAGTATCGAAAACTTTTATTTCGCTTCCGCCTTTCATTCCGTAGTATTTTCTTTCGTTTGGAGTGATATGAATTTTACGATATTCGTCTACTCTACCATCACGATGAAGAAGATAACTCACATTATACAAATCATTATTTTCAAAAACAGGCATACTTCCGGAAATGATATTGACGTTGTAGCTAATCGCCAATTCTGAAATTTTAGCTTTGATTTGTTCCGTCAGTTTAGCCAATTCGATCATACTATCTCTTTCCGAAAGTTTATTAAATGGCGCTAATAAAGGCGTGTTGAAAAGTTCGGGGAAAAGCACAAAATCTGATTTGTAATCGCCCATCACATTCACGAAAAACTCAACCTGTTCGTAGAAAGCATTAATATCTTTAAAATGCCTCATCTGCCATTGCACCAAACCTAAACGAATGATGCTGTCTTGCATGGTGTTTGGCTTTTTACTGTAATAGACATTATTCCATTGCAGTAAAACGGCATTTTCTTTTGAAGATTCATCTTCCGGAAGATATTTTTTTAAAACCTTAATCGGCAGAAAATTATTCGACAACTGAAAAGACAAAACGGGATCGTAAATCTCTTTATCTCTTACTTTTCGGATATAATCTCTGGCTGAAAGTTCGTGGCTGTGTTTATGGTAATTCGGGATCCTTCCACCCAAAACAATGGATTTAAGATTGAGCAATTCGCAAAGCTCTTTTCTGGCATCATAAAGTCTTCTTCCCAGACGTAATTCGCGATATTCGGGATCAACGAAAACTTCAATTCCATACAAAACATCTCCCGTTGATAAGTGGGTATTGAAAGTATAATTCCCTGTGATATCAACGTAGGTATGATCATCTCCAAATTCATTATAATTCACAATAATTGAAAGGGCAACCGCCGCCAATTTACCATCTACTGTGATACAAATTTGACCTTGGGGGAAAATTTTAGTCAGTTTTTCTATACTTCTTTTTGACCATATAGATTCAGACATTTGAGGATAAGCACGCTTCATTGTCACTACCAATTCATCGTAATCCTGAACCGTCAGTGTACGTGTGTCTATTTGCATATCATGTAATTTTACCTAAATTTAAGGAAAATTACCTAGAAACTATAATGGATTTGGATACTTATATAAAATACACCGATGAAAATAACACCGAAATTTCACAAAAACAGCTTGATCAATTTTCAGAATTTAACCGTCTGACGTATGACAGTAAAACCAGTGAGCTTAAAAAAATAGAGCGGTTTTCAAAAAATTACAGGACAAAGGAAGTTGAACAATTAGGAGGTGAAGTTTATCTATCTTCGGAAGATAATTTACCGGAAGTAATTACCAATCATATAGATATCGGATCATTTGGTAAGCCTTGGACGTTTCATTACAATAAAGAAACTAACGATAAAGGAGAAACTCAATGGGATTCTATTTTGTATCGTAATGGCAGTTTGCATGGTAAAGCTATTTCTGTATTTGATAAAAGAAATAGAAAATTAGCAGGCTGTTCAATAGATCTATTAACGGGAACCCAAACGGATAAATTTAAAAATTTTTATGGGGACCCCTCCGTATTTGATTATGAATTTGAAAATGAAACAATTCCTAGTATTAAATTCACATATAATGAAGACGGTCGCGTTGACGAAATTTTCTTTCAGGATGATGAATTTTCAGTGAGAGATTTTCTAGATAATGATGAAATAGCGGCAAAATTTCCTTGGAAAGAGAATGTGTATTATCATGCTTTTGAGCCTATGCTTTTGTAAAAATAAAAAGGAAAAAATTAATGATGAAGAAACTAATAACCATTCTCCCTCTTCTATTTCTTTTAAACTGTATCTCCAGAAATAATGAAAGATATGTTTTAAGTGATCATACGGTGATATTAAAAGGTAAATTCTTTAGAATTGATAGTGCCAATAATATTTTCGTTTATCATTTTAAAAGCGACACTATTGAAGCTGTTTTTACAAGTTTTAATGATAAAGGTTTTAAAAGTCCCAACTACAAAAAAATTAAACTTCACAAAAAATATACTTTAGTTTTAAACAGAGAAGTAAAAAATACAAGTTGTTTTCAACTAAATTCTTCCGAAGAATCTTATACTGAAAATAATATTTTGGTTTGGAAAACAGGGATGAAATCTCAATATTTTGTTAGCTGTAGCAATATAACAGCAAATAAGATAAATCCAAGATTTACATTGCTTAAATATATTAATCCAAGTCCTAATAATTATTAATAACTGCCTATGTATCTCAAAAACTTATTGGCTTTGTTATTTATATCATTGATTATTGCCTGTAACTCCTACAAAGTCAAAAACATTCATTTCAAATCTGAAACAATAAAGCTCGATGCAAAAATTGACAGTATAGATTCAACAGCAAATTACTATCTATATTTTATTAAAAATGACACACTTAATGCGTATTTTTCTAAACTAAAGCTTTGCACTAATTCTTACAAAACCAATACTGAAATTAAAAAAATATATTCATTAACAGTAAAAACTGATGCTACTAAAACTTACCGATATAAAAATCAAGGTAACTATTATGTCTATGTTGATGATACTTTTTCTAATACTGATGAATCCATACTAGAATTAGTTGATTGCTTAAATATTTGCGGAAAAACAATTGAAAATCAATAATGAAAAAGCTAACCGTTATAGTTCTAATTATTTCATTAATTTATGTAATCTTATCTATTTATTTTCAATCAGATTTCTTTTTAGAATTCACACCTGTAATGTTATTTATTTTAATTCTCAACTTTTATATAATTCATCAGCATAACAAAAAAGTAATATTTTATATAATAAACAGTCTTATTTTATTGATCCTAATTTATTTTTTATGGATTGGAATAGCATTAAGACAAGACTGGTAACAAAAAATCCTGCTCATACGAACAGGATTTATATTTTAAATTAAATCAAGATTATTCCCACTCGATAGTTGCAGGTGGTTTGCTTGAAATATCGTAAGCTACTCTGTTGATTCCTCTTACTTCGTTGATGATTCTGCTAGAAACAGTATCTAAAAACTCGTAAGGAAGTCTGCTCCACGTTGCTGTCATAAAGTCGATGGTGTTGGCAGAACGAACAACCGCAGTATATTCATATGTTCTTTCATCACCCATTACTCCGACAGATTTTACAGGAAGTAAAACTACGAATGCCTGAGAAACTTTCTCATAAAGATCATTTTTATATAATTCTTCGATGAAAATATCATCAGCTTCCTGAAGGATTTTCACTTTTTCAGCATCTACAGCTCCTAAAATTCTGATTCCTAAACCTGGCCCAGGGAAAGGGTGTCTGTGTACCAAATGATGAGGAATTCCTAATTCTTCCCCAACCTTTCTTACTTCATCCTTGAAAAGCTCTCTTAAAGGCTCTAACAGCTCAAATTCCATTTCTTCTGGAAGCCCACCCACGTTGTGGTGAGACTTAATTACTGCTGAAGGCCCGTTTACTGACTGACTTTCGATAACGTCAGGGTAAATTGTTCCTTGTGCCAAGAATTTAGCCCCTTCAATTTTATGAGATTCTTCATCAAAAACATGAATAAATTCGTTTCCGATGATCTTTCTTTTTTGTTCAGGATCGTCAACTCCGGCTAATTTAGATAAGAATCTTTCTGAAGCGTCAACCAATTTAATATTCATATTAAAATGCTCACCGTAATTTTCCATTACTTTTACGTCTTCATTCTTTCTCAATAAACCTGTATCAACAAAGATACACTGCAACTGATCACCGATTGCTTTGTGAATTAAAACGGCTGCTACAGAAGAATCTACTCCTCCTGAAAGACCAAGGATTACTTTGTTGTCTCCTACTCTTTCTTTGATTTCTGCAACTGTTTTTTCGATATAATTGGTCAGTTTCCAGTTTTTCTCAGCATCACAGATTGAGAAAACGAAATTTTCCAACATTTTACCGCCTTCCTCAGTGTGAGAAACCTCAGGGTGGAACTGTACGCAATAGATTTTCTTATCTTCATTAGAAATAGAAGCAATAACGCCAGATTTTGCGTTTAATTCAAAACCTGTCGGCAATTCTCCAACCTCATCAAAATGACTCATCCAAACTACAGAGTTTTGGGTAACGCCTTTTAATAAAGAACTTTCTTTAATGATATCTAAATGAGCTTTTCCGTACTCTCCTTTTTCGCCTTTATTTACTTTTCCGCCTAAAAGGTGTGCCGTTAACTGCATTCCGTAGCAAATTCCCAACACAGGAATTCCCTGCTCGTATAATTCTTTTTCAACTAAATGAGCATTTTCTGCATTCACAGAACTTGGTCCGCCAGAAAGGATAATTCCTCTTGGCTGCTTTTCTAAAATAGTTTCTAATGGCGTATTGAAAGGTAAAATTTCAGAATATACACCCATCTCACGGATTCTTCTTCCGATAAGCTGGTTGTACTGAGATCCGAAATCTAATATGATAATACCGTTATTCATTTTTATAATTGATAAATGATTATTGATAATTGATGAGTTATTGTTTGATTATAAAAAAACGTTTTTAAGAGTGTTTGTCATTCCGTAGGAATCTAAACTTTCTAAATTTCATCATTGTTGTAGAGATTCCTACGGAATGACAAATGTTGCGTTGAATTTCAAATCAAATATTTCACCCAATTTTCTTCTTTAAATTTTGGCTAAAGCCAATTTCGATTTCACTTTTTTTAATCGGGCTAAAGCCCGACCCTATTGATGAAACGTTTTACAAAAAAAGACCTGGATTTCTCCAAATCTTTTTTCGTGATTTTTATTAAAACTTCCCGATGTCTTCTCTGTAGAAACTGTAATCGAAGTGTACATGTCCTGCATCTTCGTATACTTTCTTGCGGGCATCATCGTAAGTTGCTCCTGTAGCCACAATGTTTAGCACTCTACCACCATTTGAAACGACTTTGTCGCCTTTCTTGATAGCTCCTGCGTATAACAGCTGGCTGTGTTTTACTTTATCTTCACCTACAATTTCGAAACCTGTTTCAATGTTTCTAGGATAACCTCCAGAACACATTACAAGACAAATAGCTTTTTCGTCTTTAAACTTAAGCTCGATGTCTCTTCCTTCCATACAGTCGTTGATAACGTCTAATAGATTGTTTTCCATTAAAGCCATCAATACTTGAGTTTCAGGATCACCGAATCTCATGTTATACTCAAGCAAGTAAGTTCCTTTCTTAGTTACCATCAATCCGAAGAAGATGATTCCTTTGAAACTGAAACCTTCAGCCTTAAGACCTTTTACAGTAGGTTCTAAAATATTTTGTTCGAAATCTGCAGCGTGTTCTGCTGTAAATTCCGGGCTTGGTGCCACTGAACCCATACCTCCTGTGTTTGGGCCTGTATCACCGTTTCCAGCTTTTTTGTAATCCTTTGCAGCAATACAAGGGAATAGTTTTTCACCGTTTGAGAATGCAATGATAGAAGCTTCAAAACCTTCTAAAAATTCTTCAATAACCAAACGGATACCAGCGTCTCCATAGATTCTTCTGATCATGAAATCGTGGATCGTAGCTTCAGCTTCTTCCAATGTGTCGCAAATCACAACACCTTTTCCACCTGCTAAACCACTAGCCTTGATTACTAAAGGATATTCCTGAGTTTGTACATATTCTTTAGCTTCGTTATACGAATCAAATACCACAGCTTTTGCTGTCTTGATATCATAGGTCTGCATGAATTTTTTAGAGAAAGCCTTACTTCCTTCAAGACTTGCTACTTTTTGATTCGGACCAAAAACTTTAAGATCATGTTTTTTAAACTCATCCTTCAACCCTGCTACAAGCGGAGCTTCCGGACCTACGATCGTAAGATCTACTTTTTCTTTAATGGCAAAATCTCTAAGTTCTTTAATCTCTGATAAATGAACATTTTTCCCTATTACATCGGTAGTAGCGTTTCCGTTTGCAAAAAACATTTTAGAAACTCTCGAGTCATTTTGAAGTTTAGCTGCCAAAGCAGACTCTCTTCCACCTTCACCTATGATTAATATTCTCATACTTTATTTAATTAACTAGTCTATAATATTACAAATATATAATTTTGAATGTTAAAAAAACAATCTCAAAATATAATTTTAATTCTATTTTAATTAATGGAAAAAATGTCTAACACCAGTAAACATCATCGGAATGCCATGCTCATTTGCTGCTTCGATGCTGTCTTGGTCTTTTACACTTCCTCCCGGCTGAATAATAGCTGTGATACCCTCCTGAGCGCAGAAATCTACAACGTCACGGAAAGGGAAAAAGGCATCAGAAGCTAATACTAGATCTCCTGTGAATTTTCCTTTAGCTCTTTCAATTGCCTGTTGGGTTGCCCAGATTCTGTTAACCTGTCCGCCACCGATTCCGAAAGCCTGGATTCCGTTAGAAACAACAATTGCGTTTGATTTAACGTATTTCACTACTCTCTGAGAGAAAAGCAACGCTTTCTTCTGCTCTTCTGTCGGCTGAGTTTCAGTAACCACTTTAATATCATCAGAAAAGATACTGTCGTTATCCTGAACTAATATTCCGCCATCAACCTTCACCCAAGTCTGCTTGTCAGAAACAGGGTTTACGATTTTTATAATTCTTAAATTTTTCTTCTTTCTTAAAATTTCCAAAGCATCTTCGTCAAAGCTAGGAGCCATAACGATCTCAAGGAAAGTTTTGTTTAATTCTTCTGCTGTTGCAGCATCAACCTTGTAGTTGGTAGCAACAATTCCGCCAAAGATAGAAATAGGATCACACTCAAAAGTTTTTTGATAGGTCTCCAATGCTGAAGTTCCGATCGCAACTCCACAAGGGGTAGAATGCTTCACTGCGCAACAAGCCATTTCTTCTTTGAATTCATTTACCACTTTCCAGCAAAGATCCATATCACGAAGGTTATTGAAAGACAATTCTTTACCTCCCAATTGTTCGAAATCTTTCATTGCTCCATTCTCGAAAGTAGAAACATAGTAAGCAGCCGTCTGATGTGGATTTTCACCATATCTCAAATCAGAAACTTTTTTGTAAGATGCACTTAGATAAGTAGGATAATCCTCTTCTAAAAGCATTCTTGAAATAGCCGCATCATAAGCAGAAGTAAGGTTGAATACTTTTCCTGCCAACTTTTTACGCGTTTCGATGTATGTGTCACCGTTTTGTTCCATTTCAATTTTTACTGCTGCGTAATCTTCAACATCAGTAATTACTGTTACAGAATCAAAATTCTTAGCTGCTGAACGAAGCATTGACGGACCTCCGATATCTATAAACTCTACCTTTTCGTGTAATGAAATGTCTTTGTTAACATTTTCAAAGAAAGGATAAAGGTTTACGATCACCATGTCGATCAAATCAATCCCATGTTCCTGAACCGTCTTCATGTGTTCTTCATTTGAACGAACAGCCAACAAACCTCCGTGAACTTTCGGGTGTAAAGTTTTTACTCTACCATCCAACATTTCAGGGAAATTAGTAACCTCGTCAATCTGAATTGGATTTAAACCAGCATCTTTCAAATGTTTGAATGTCCCTCCTGTAGAAATCAATTCGTAATTCTGGGCTTCCAAAAACTGTGCAAATTCGATCAATCCGCCTTTGTCAGAAACACTGATTAAAACTCTCTTTTTACTCATTTTACTTTCAATTTTTTTCATAGGATTTTATCCTATGCTTGTTTAAACCATTCTTAATTATAATCTAATAGGATTTTATCCTATTCTGATCTAAATCGTCCCTTCGGGACTCTTTCGTGGTATCAAGAATTTTTACTTTTCAATTTACTTTTCACAGTTATTTCAAACTGTAAATCGGGTCTTTCACCTCCGATTTTACTTTATTTTACTTAGATTTTTTTGCTTTTTTTC
This sequence comes from Chryseobacterium glaciei, assembly GCF_001648155.1. NCBI lineage: Bacteria > Pseudomonadati > Bacteroidota > Flavobacteriia > Flavobacteriales > Weeksellaceae > Chryseobacterium > Chryseobacterium glaciei. The sequence continues at coordinate 292,601 of NZ_CP015199.1, forward strand.
GAAATATTTAAAATCTAAATGTGTTTTTTATGCTCTGTTTGTCATGCTGGAAGCATCTCAACTATGCTTAGATTCCTACGGAATGACAAACTGGATGTTCTTTTTTAACGCAAAGAGCGCTAAGTTTTTTTATTAATGCTGAATGTTTTTAAGTTCGCAAAGGCGTTTCACTCAGCAAAGGTTTAATTAGTTTCCTAATACTTTATTGATCGCTATCGGGAAAATTTCATATTCAACTAAATGAACTTTTTCAGCGACCGTTTCGGGAGTATCATCTTCTGTTACTGCAAATGATTTTTGAAGAATGGCTTCTCCTTCATCAATTCCCGGAGTTACAAAATGTACCGTTGCTCCACTTTCTTTTTCTTTAGCTTCAATAACCGCATGGTGAACATGATGCCCCCACATTCCTTTCCCTCCGTATTTCGGAAGCAAAGCAGGATGGATATTGATTATTTTTCCGCTCCAGTTTTCACAAAATTCAGGTTTTAGAATGGATAAAAATCCTGCCAATACTATTAAATCTGTATTTTCAGGGATGATTTTACTCAATTCGCTGCTGAAGTTTTTTCCTCTTGGGATCAGAACGTTTTCTATGTTATGATTTTGGGCTCTTTCCAGTCCGTAACATTCTCTGTCGGCAACAACTAAAGATACTTTTGCATTCTGGATTTCTCCATTATCAATGGTATCAATGATTCTCTGAAGATTGGATCCTGAACCTGAAACAAGTATAACTATGTTTTTCATGTTTATTTTGTGAGCCTTGTCAAGGTTTCGAACCTTGACAGGCTTTCTATATTATTTACTAGCCCCGATTGCAGCGGCATCCTTTTTTGTTGCGGCCGGAGCGAAGCGGAGGCCGTAATAAAAAAGATATAGCGGAAAGCGGGATTAAGCTCCTAAAATTTTAAATCTATTTTTTCGCTTCCTTCTGTGATTTCTCCGATCTCGTAAGCATCGTCCAGAAGGTGTAATACTTTTTCTGCATGTTCCGGATCAACCACTACGATCATTCCAACACCCATATTGAATGTTCCGAACATTTCTTCACGAGCTACACCACCTCTTTTTTCCAATTCCAACATAATACTTGGAATCTGGATTTTAGAAGCATCAATAGTTGCACATAATCCATCACCGATAATTCTCGGAATGTTTTCGTACAATCCACCACCTGTAATGTGAGCAATACCGGCAACCTGTACTTCCTCAATCACTTTGTGGATGTCTTTGTAATATAATCTAGTCGGAACTAAAAGTGTTTCGTATAAAGGTTTTCCTTCAAATTCTTCTTCAAAATTTGGGAATACATTTCTTACCAAAGAGAATCCGTTTGAGTGAAACCCTGAGCTTGGAAGAGCGATGATTTTGTCACCCGGTTTGATTTTAGAACCGTCGATAATCTGATCTTTTTCAACAATTCCTACACAGAATCCTGCAACATCATAATCTCCCGGCTTATACATTCCAGGCATTTCAGCAGTTTCACCACCGATCAATGCACAGTTGTTGTCTTTACAAGCTGCCACCATTCCTAAAACGATCTCAGCAGCAATTTCAGAATCTAATTTTCCGCAAGCCAAATAATCTAAAAAGAACAATGGTTTTGCACCGTGACAAAGGATATCATTTGCACACATTGCAAAACAATCTACCCCGATAGAATCGTATTTTTTAGAATCTAAAGCTACTTTCAGCTTCGTTCCTACTCCATCCGTTCCTGAAACCAAAACAGGATTTTTGTATCCTCCGATTTCATAGAAAGCCCCAAAACTCCCCAAATGATTCAATACATTTGAATTGTGGGTTTCACCAACCGCTTTTTTGATCTTGTCAACGGTTTTGTATCCTTCCTCTTTGTCTACTCCTGCTGATTTGTACGTGTTGCTCATGTCTACTTTTAAAAATTTATTTCAAACTTTTTATATCAATTTTAGAAAATAAAAAAGCCGACAATCTTGGTAGATTATCGGCCGTTATTTTATCTCAGAATTTCAGTGCCCACAGTTTTTCCTTTTATGGAGAAACATTCTTTGAAAGTGGACTGAATTTTCATCTTTTTTCTTTTTGCAAAGATATTAATTTTAAATTAATATTCAACCCTATTTTTCAAGGATCGATTCAATAGCCGAAATCTTCTGAATTTTTTCTCTTAACTCACTGTCTTTTTCTTCATTAGAAATCTTTTGAGCCGATTTGTCAAAATTATCATTAAAGAAAGGAAGTGTGAAAGTATCAACGATATTTCCTCCATGTGACGGAAAACGTTTTTCTGCTGCTTCCAAAACACCTAATCCTCCTCTTCCTCCAGGAGCTGTAGCCATCAACAACATTGGAACTTCATTCCAAACTGTTCTTGGTTTGATTCTTGAAGTCCAGTCGAACACATTTTTAAATGCTGTAGAATACGTTCCGTTATGCTCAGAAAGAGCAATCAAAAGAACATCTGCGTTATCAATTTTTGATGCGAAATCTTGCGCTTGCTGAGGAATTCCGCTTTCTACTTCTCTTTGATGTTTGTAAATTGGCATTTCAAAATCGTTCATGTCAACGATTTCCACTTCTGCGTTTTCGAATAATGTTGTGGCATACGTTACCAATTGTCTATTGATTGATGCATCAGAATTACTTCCTACTACTGCTAAAATTTTCATTATATTTTTTCTGTTTAAAGTATTTTTATTTTTTAAAACGCAAAGATCGCAAAGAATTTTGACAATTCGCGTATTTTTAAGTTCGCAAGGGCGTTTCATTCAGCTAAGGGTACATGCTTTTATTTATCCCTAAATTTTATTTTAAATAAGACGGTAATTCCATCGGAACTTCCATTAAAAGGATTTCCGAATCATCTATCGCTTCAATATTGAAACTTTGAGTATCCCAGATTCCTAATCCGTCTCTTTCATTTAAAATTCTGTCACCAACTTTTGCACTTCCTTTTAATACAAAGGCATAAACGCCATTTCCTTTTTTGTTAAGTGTGTAATTTTTGCCGTTTCCCTGAGTGAAATTGGCTAAATTAAACCATGCATCCTGATGAATCCAAACGCCATCATCGTTTTTGTTTGGAGATAAAATCTGTTGGAAACCATTTACTTTTTCGCCTTCTTTGATACTTTTCTGGTCGTATCTCGGTTCAACATTTTCTTCTTTTGGGAAAACCCAGATCTGTAAGAATTTTACGGCTTCATCTTTATTTTTGTTATATTCGCTGTGCATTACACCTGTTCCTGCGCTCATTACCTGAATTTCGCCTTTTTTGATAACGGCAGTCGTTCCCATCGAATCTTTATGTTCTAAATCGCCTTCCAAAGGAATGGAAATGATTTCCATGTTTTTGTGGGGATGCGTTCCGAAGCCCATTCCCTGAGAAACGGTGTCGTCATTCAATACTCTCAACACTCCGAAATGTGATCTTTCTGTATTTTGATAGTTCGCAAAACTGAATGTATGGTAAGAATTTAACCAACCATGATCTGCGTGACCTCTTGTATCTGCTTTATGGTATACTGTTTTCATATTGTGATTATTTATGGTACAAATTTACGGTGTGCAGACTGGGAAAATGTTGACGTAGGATAAGAAAGGTGAAGAGAACTTTTAAATGCCTTTTTTTAAACGCAAAGAACACAAAGAATTTTTATTAATATTGAGAATATTTTTCGTTCGCAAAGGCGTTTCACTCAGCAAAGGTTGTGCGTTGTATTTCATTCAGAGCGAAACGAAGTGGAGTGTGGAATCTAAACTTATTTTGTAAAGTTGATTTTATAATAATGATTGTTGAGATTCCTGCGAATGAAAAAATGGTTGTTATCGTGTATTATTAAAAGGACGACAAATACCGTAGCCCCGATCGCAGCATTTGTTTGAGCTCATTTTGTAGGTTTCGGCGGCGGCTTTGCCGCCGCCGAAACCTACAAAATAGCGAGTGCGGAGAGCGGGAAATAGCTCCCGAAAAATAAATAATAAGTAATTGGTAATGATTAATATTTCCTATTCGCTTTTCTCGGCTTCCGTTGGGCTTCCGAAAATATGTTTGCGGTGATTTTCGCCCCAATCTTTTAGAGATTCTACGACGGGGTGCAATGTTTTGGTGTGGGCTGTAGGAAAATATTCGATGCTTACAGGATAGGTATCTTTTACCACTCTCTCTACCAAGCCGTTTTGTTCGAGTTCCTTTAATTCTTTGGCTAAAACTTTGGAAGTTAACTTCGGAATACTTCTTTCTATTTCTGTAAAACGTTTATTTCCTGCATTTAATGAAATGATAATCTGTAATTTCCATTTTCCATTGATAACGTCTAATGTATCACGAACAGGCTTCAATGCCTGCATACAGTCTTTATGATTGTGTTGTTTTTCCATTTTTTTTCACTTTCCTTTAGGTAACTACTATACTTTAGAAAGTAAATTTACAATAATTTTGTCAGTATCAAAAACAAAAAAAAGTTAAAACAAAATGGCAAACATTTTAAATATCCAAACCAGTATCAGCGGAGAAAACTCTATAAGCAACAAACTTTCTCAAGCTGTTATCAATCAATTGTTAGAGAAAAATCCTGGCAGCAAAGTTGTTACGCGTGATTTGGCTGCGAGCCCTATTCCACATTTGGAAATTCATCATTTTAGCGCTTCAAGAGTTCCGGACGAAGAAAAAAGTGAGGAAGAAAAAGAAGCAGGAAAATATTCGGAAGAATCATTGAAGCAAATTCAGGAAGCTGATATTATTGTGATTGGTGTTCCTTTTTATAACTTCACTTTTCCATCAACGTTAAAATCGTGGATCGACAGTATTGCGGTTGGCGGAAAAACATTTTCTTATGCTGACGGAACTCCAAAAGGTCTTATTCATGGCAAAAAATTATATTTAAATTTTGCAATAGGCGGAGTTTATGAAAACGGATTGATCGAAAACATGGAGCATTATTTAAAAACTTTATTCGCCTTCATCGGGATTACTGATGTGGAAGTTTTCCAATCTCAGGGACTAATGGTTCCTCAATTAAAAGATGAAAATTTAGCAAAAACGGTGGCGCAAATTGAAACAGCTTTGTCGTAGATAAATGAATTGTCAATAGTGAATTATAATAACTATTGACAATTTTATTTTTTATCTGTCCTTTTGTCTTGAAACAAACGGACCAAAAGTTCAAGACTGGAATATTCCGCTAAAAATAATTTCTGTTCACTAAAAATTCTAAAACTTGCGCGAATTTAATATTCGTTTTTCGATTCAGAATTTGTGTCGCGCTTCAAACAGTAGAATTTTCTTAACGTTCTCAGAACTTATTTTCTTAACGCTACAACTTCCTAGGTCGTTAAAAAATAACGCTATATCTTTGAATTTAGAGAATATTTAGAAGGCTTCTTTTATTTTAGAATTTCGTTTTAAATAGAAAAGCAAAACGCAAATAACAACCATACAAACGATTAAAAAATGAAAAATAATATTGGTTTGATTAGAAAAATTTCCTAAAACATTGGTGATAATTCCCGTTCCGATTTGGTTTGCTGCCATTAAAAATCCGGATACCAAAACGGACAATGTCGGAAATTCCACCGTTCCCCAACCGATAGATCCCGGAAATATACTTCCCATGAAAAATCCGATCAAGAACATCATTAATACAACAATATTTACGTTTGGAAATAGTATTAATAATAAAAGTAATCCCGCGACAATCAAAGGAGAGAACAAAAATACGTAAGACAAATCATTATTTTTTGAGAAAATCCCGAAAAGCAGACGGTTTAAAGCTATTCCACCCCAGAATAATGATAATCCCAAGCTCGCTTTGTTATTATCCAATCCTTGATTTTTGAGAATTATCGCACCAAAACTCCCGAAAGTCCCTTCAATAAAGCCATACAAAACGATTGCGATAAAGAAAATCCACAATTTTGAAGGAATTTTAAAATGCTTTGGAAGTTCGAAAAATGTTCCTTTTTCCAGTTTTAAAAATAAAAAAAGGACGAAAATTATTAAAACTAAAACAAAGATACCTGCCGGAACGTACATCCAGTTTTTCACATTTCCAATTAAATTCATCATCATTGGAGAAGTCGAAGTTCCCAATCCGACCAAAAACTGCAATATTAAAATTGCGGAAGATTTATTTTTTTCAAATAAGCTTGCTGCTAAAGGATTCAAAGTCGTAATCGAAAGTCCAAAACCTGAGCCTGTGAACGCTACCAAAATCATTAATACAGGAAAAAGCAAAGATTTATCATTCATGAAAAACTGGAGCATCCACAAAATTCCTGTTGAAGTAATCATTAATAATAATCCGGCTACCAAAACGATTTTCGGACCGAATTTATTCACCAAAAACGGCGCTCCCAAACATGAAATGATAATACAAATCACCTGCGGAATAAATAAATTCCCAAACTGCGATGATGAAAGTCCAAAAAGTGAAGCATCCGTAAAAGCCGTTCCTAGAGCCGGAAACACGACAAAATTAACTCCCGTAAAAAAAGCCAATAAAAAGATGATAACGATTTGGGCTATTCTGAAATTCATGATGTTAAAACATTGGTTTTAAGATGATCTCCCACTCTCAATGCCATTGCAATGATTGTCAGCGCAGGATTTACCGCACCACTTGAAACGAAAAATCCACCATCGACAATATATAAATTATCGAGATCATGTGCTTTACAGTTTGTATCTACGACCGAAGTTTTCGGATCTAATCCCATTTTTGTAGTTCCGTTTTGATGGGCGGGTGAAGCAATGTCCATTCCTTTGCTGAAATAAATTCCTTTAAACAAAAACGATTTGAATTTTCCTGAAGCTTTTAATGCTTTGATCAATTCTTCTTTCAGAAATTCGTGTCCCTGTTGATTATTAGAAGTATAACTTATTTTAATTTGTCCGTTTTCAACCGTTACTCTATTATCCGGATCGGGCAAATCTTCCGAGGTCAGCCAAAAATCTACGGCGTGTTCTGCCATTAATTCAAATGTAAAGCCTGGCGCTGCAACAGGGCTATCAGCTTTAATCTGATGTTCGTCTGATTTTCCTAACATCTGAATGTGTCCTAGAGGAAATTCATAGCCTTTATTAGCATGGTAAAAATCATTAATTCCAAATGTTTTTCCGAATTTTGTGTGATTGGGTTCTGTGTACAAAGCTACCAACGCAGAATTTTGATGAAACATATAATTTCTGCCCACCTGATCTGAAGAATTGGCAAGTCCGTTGAGGAATTTTTCACTTTTACTTTCCAAAAGAAGTGCCGCGGAATTGATTGCTCCCGCAGAAAGAATAACCAAATCAGAAGTCAAGGTTTTTGTTTCTCCGTTTTCTTCGACAACAATTTCGGTGATCTTGGTTCCTTCTTCATTTGTATTTAATCGCAACACTTTTGTATTGACCATCAATTCAACATTCG